>JANQSX010000197.1 GCA_028279085.1 Bdellovibrionales bacterium | reverse complement strand
GCTCATAAAGATGTAGAGCAGGCCATGGAAGATGCTAAAGAAGAAAAGGAAAAATGGGAAGAACAATTTTATGATTTAGAAGCAAAAATTACTGATTTGGAAAAAACAAATACAGAAAGCCAAGTTGAAATAAGTGAGAAAACCAACGATTTAAAAAGAAAGTCTAATCAAACTGTACAAGACTTTAAAGACGATATGGGCGAGGCCATAAAAGAAATAGATGAAAATATTCAAAACATGGAAGACGCCATCAGCCAACTCCATCAAGAGATTGATAAAGTGGAAGACGACAGGTTAGCTGTCTTTTATACTTATAGAAACAAACAAAATGAATTTTACAGCACATGTTTTGGTCAAGCTTTAGAGCAAACAGAAAAAGAAAGATCTCGGTTTTTTCAAAAAAGCGCTTCAAGAACTCTGAAAAGAAAAAGTGTAGGAGCCTTAATTTCCGGAGGGAAACAAAAAGTAAAAGATCAATTTTCCAATAAGTTTAACAGTTATTTACACCTTTGCTTAAACAATCAAGCGGCTTTATTAAAAAAACAAAACATGCAAAATGAAAATGCTCTTACTCTGGAACGGTTAAAACGAAAAGAGGAAAGAGTAAAAGAAAAAATAGAAGAAATAAAAGCTCAAGTTAAAAATATGCAAACAACCAGTAAAGTAGATGTAATGAAACGCTTTAAAGAAAAAATGGAGGCTGAACTGAACAGCTTCAGTCAATCTTACGATTCTTTAACAGCTAATCATAACAAAAATTCAAAACAAATTTTAGAGCAAATTAACAAAGTTAAAGAACAGCAGTCCTATGTATTGAGGAATCGCTCTAAAGTAGTTCCACAAAAGCAAAGAAGTCGCCTTTTTAGTCAAAAATGCGATAACTTGGTTAAAACAAGTAAAATGAATGCTTTTAACTTATTTCCTCCACCACGAAGGCCTCCTCCTCCGCGGCCGCAAATGCTTCCTCCTCCTCCTCCTCCTCCCCAATTACAAGCGATTCCATCACAATCACAACCTATGTATTTACCACCTAATATTCCCACCCCTAGTGGGATCTTAGGGTCCTCTCAATAAACAAATTATAATTTCATACGATTGTAATTAGAGTGAAGTGAAAATCTTATTTACTGAAGATTTCTTACTTAAATTATTTTTACAAATAAGAAAAGGGAGTGATGATTAGGACTGAATCCGTTTTCATTACAGGTGGATGACTACGGTAAAGACTTTAGGCTTCCTGAATATCTAATTTTCAGGCGTGCTCACCATCCTCAGAGGCGGTCTCCCTTCTATTTATTGTAGGATTCACCTTTTGTCACTCCCCTTTTCTTACTTATATTGAAAACACATATGCCATAAAAAATAGTACAAATAACAAAAAATTAAACACCCTGTCTGTTGACTACATAAAATAAATCATTTTATTTTTGAAAACGGCCTTTTTTTCAAATTTCCCCACAATCATCTAAAAGAGTTGCATTGAGAGAAAACAAATTTTTTACACAGTGTTAGTATAACATAAAAAAGCATTCTTGCATTGACTTTAATAAAAATATGTCCGTATTTTCTCAGTATGAAGCAAAAGTTTTTTTCCCCATTGAAAGCTGATGAAAGTCAGCCTTGTCATTCTGTGTCAGAAGTGACTAAAATGATTCAAGATTGCCTGGAAAATTCTTTTTCTTTTCTGCATATAAAAGGCGAAATTTCTAATTTTATCGCTCATACATCCGGTCATTGGTATTTTACTTTAAAAGATAATCATTCTCAGATCCGTGCGGTTATGTTTCGATCGGCCAATCAAAAAATGCACTGGAAACCGGAACGAGGAGAAAGTTTAGAAGTAAAAGTCCAAGGTCATTTGAGTATCTATAAAGCTCGTGGAGAATATCAAATTATCTGCCAAAATATGGAAAAATGTGGAAAAGGAGCTTTAAAAGAACAATTTGAAAAATTAAAAGAAAAACTCTACAAGGAAGGATTTTTTGAAAGGAAAAAACCCCTTCCTTTTTTACCTCGTCATATTGTAATTATTAGTTCTCCAACAGGAGCAGCTATCCAAGATATTCTAAATATCTTAAAAAGAAGATACAAAGGAATAAAAGTTACTCTAGTACCAGCCTTAGTACAGGGAACGGAAGCTCCAGAAAGTTTAATGAAAGCTTTGGAAAAAGCTAAAAAAATCTCTACAGCGGATGTGTTGATTATGACCCGTGGTGGAGGAAGCCTTGAAGATCTATGGGCTTTTAATGATGAAGATTTAGCACGCGCTTTATTTCATTTTCCCCTTCCAGTTATTTCCGCAGTAGGACATGAAATTGACTTTACTATTTGTGATTTTGTATCTGATTTAAGAGCACCCACCCCCTCTGCGGCAGCGGAATTAGTGGTACAAAATATAGCTGACCTTAATGAACGGGTACAAAAAAATCAACGACACCTTTATCAAAATATTCAAAGAGAATTACAATATTTAAGAGAAAAACTCTTAATTTTTAATCAAAAATTGATCAATCCAAGAAAAAAAATACAGGATTTTCAACAATATCTGGATGAATTAAGCACCGCTTTGAAACAAGCATTTAAACAACAAAATGAATTAAGAAAACAAAAGTTAAGTGGTCTTGTATCAGTATTGGAAAGTTTAAACCCTTTAAAAGTGTTGGGACGAGGATATTGCCTTGTAAGTAAAGATAAAAAACTGATAAAAAAAGCACAGGAGCTTAAAAATAAGGATACAATACATATTCGGTTTTCTGATAGTTTTGCTCTGGCCTCTATTAATAAAACCGGAACTTTAGTTAACCCACATTCCCAAGAGAAAATAATAAAGGAGTAAAGTATGGAATTTGAAAAAAAAATAAAAGAGTTGGAAAATATAGTGGAAAAACTGGGAAGTGGAGAACTTTCTTTGGAAGACTCCATAAAGTTTTATGAAAAAGGTGTTAAACTTTCTCACGAATGTTCCCGTCAATTGAACAAGTCAGAAGAAAAAGTACAACAGCTAATAGACATTAACTCTGAAGGAGAACCTCTTACAAAAGATTTTAAAGACAATTAAAAATCTCATTACAACTTCATAATTCAAGGAAAACATATACATGAAGAAAAAAACTCCAGGGACTAATCAATCATTTCCTGAACCAGAAAATATTTTAAAACATTTGACTGTTCAAAAGTTTCTCCGGCAATTTGATTCTTTTTTAAAAAAACATGTAGAAAATTTCTATCATCCCGGTTTTAAAGGACAAAAATTATTGTGGGAAGCTATGAGATATAGTCTTTTTTCAGGAGGAAAGTATTTCCGACCGATACTTGTTTTTGCCACGGCCCAACTGGTATCTATTAAAAGTCGTCTGATTTTACCTTGGGCAGCCGCTATCGAAATGATACATACTGCCTCTTTGATCCATGATGACCTCCCTTGTATGGACAATAGCTTGTACAGAAGGGGTAAAACAACTTGCCACCGGAAGTTTGGAGAAGATATAGCTTTGTTAGCCGGAGACTGTCTATGGATTGAAGCTTTCCGATTGCTTTCCCTGGATAAAAGAAAAGATAACACCAAAATCTGGCCCCCTATTCTTTGCCAGGCAGCAGGGTTTAATGGCCTAATGGGAGGGCAAGCCTTGGATCTTAAAATACCTAGGCGTCCCAATGAATCTTATTATAAAAAGATGCATTCTTTGAAGACAGGTGCTTTAATTGTAGCTTGCATGGAAGGAGTAGTAGCACTTAAAAAAACGCACACACAGAGAATACAAAAAATTCGTAAAGCGGCTCCCTTGATTGGCCAAGCTTTTCAATTAGCTGACGACTTACAAGATGCCGGAGAAAAAGAAATGGCTAACTTTGTTAATACTTTAGGAAGAAAAAAGGCCTTAAAACATCTACAAAAACTCAGTAATAATGCTTTAGAATTAATTGATTTTGATACAAAAAAATCAAACTTTTTAAAAGAACTAATCATTTTTAATCAAAATAGGATCTCTACTTAGATTTTTCTCTTAAAGGAGACTTAAAAGAAAGAAAATAATGAAGAAAGTAACAATAAATTATGAATAAAAAATCAACCTATAGCCAAATAATCAAATTTTTATTTTTATTTTTTTGTCTCAGTGGTTGCCAACTGTTTTCTATTAAAAAACAAAAAGTGGAACCAACACCGGAAAAAAAAGAAGAAATTAAGAAAATAGAAGAACCTAGAATTGGACTTTTTATTTCTGGAGCTGGCGCTAACACTTTTTCTGTTGTTCCTATTTTAGAGCTTTTTCAGACAAAAAATTTACACTTTGATTTCATATCCGGAACAGGATGGGGAGCTTGGTTAGCCGCCATTTATGCTAAAAATCAAAATGTAGAAGAACTCAAATGGAATCTATTTAAACTAAAAGAAAAAGGAGTTTTTGGGACAAAGTGGTTCAGTAACAAAAAGAAAAGAGTGAAAATTTTAAAAACTCTTACAAGAGAGATTTTACCTTCCTCTTTAAATACTCCCTTTGTCTGCCCTGCTTTAAGTCAACAAGGAAAAATTTTATGGTTTACAGAAAAAAAACCCTCCCAAGCCATCTTTAATTGTTTAAACCGTCTTCCCCCTTTATTCTTCTCTTTTGGTAAAACAAAAGCTCAAGGAAGTCTTTTTTCTGCCAGTTCCACACTCACTTATATAAAAAACAGTGGAATTAACACCTTGATATGGTTGAAACCTTCTCTTTCTTCAAAAAATTTTAAACAAGAGCCTGTTTTCTCTATCTTTTGGAAAGAGCTATCCTCTCATTTGGACACGTTAGGAAAAAATTATTTACAAAATAACAAACAAAATCATGAAAAATTTCACACAATAATACTAGAAACAAAAAAATCCGGTTTTTCTCTTTATGATTTTTCTCATTTAAATACTATAATGAAAAAGCCACTTCCTTTATCAACGACAGAGAAGATATATAGATTAAAAAGAACAATAAATCATTAAAAGGAAAGAAAAAATGTTTTTTTCTACAGAAGTTTATAAAAAAAGAAGAGAAACACTGGTTAATAATATGCCTAAAGATTCTGCATTGATCCTTCCTTCCTGGCCAGAAACAAAACGCTCATGGGATGTTGAGTGGCCTTATCGGCCTTCCTCGGATTTAATTTACTTAACTGGATTTGAAGAATCTCAAGCTTGTTTAATTATTTTATCAAACTCTAAAAATATTCTATTTGTGCAAAACAAAAACCCTAAAAAAGAAATATGGACTGGTCCCACCTATGGTCCCGAACAAGCTGCAGAGATTTTTCAAATAGACACTTGTTATTTTTCTTCTGATTTTTCACATATTGCGCCCGAAATTTTAAAAAACACTCAATCTATTTATTATGCTTTTAATATAAACCAAATTTGGGACACGCAACTAAATCAATTAATCCAAACCCTAAAAAATAAAAATCGAATATTTATTTCATTACATGATCCGACTCGTCTGATGGCACCGCTTCGAATGAAAAAATCAAAAGAGGAAATACAGTGTATAAAAAAAGCGGTAGCTATCAGTTCTGAAGCTCATATTACAATTATGAAACATTGTCGTGAAGACATAAATGAACGAGAATTATATGGTTTGTTTCTATCTGAAATAATGAAAAAAGGGGCAAATGCAGAAGCTTATCCCGGAATTTTTGCCTCAGGACCCAATGCTTGCATCTTGCACTATACGGATAACACCCGCCTAATGAAAAGAGGAGATTTATTGTTAGTAGATGCAGGTGCAGAATATAAGTACTATGCTTCTGATATTACCAGAACATTTCCGATCAACGGAAAATTTACAAAAATACAAAAAAAACTTTACACAAAACTTCTAAAAATACAAAAACAGATGATTAAATTTCTTAAACCTGGACTGTCCTTTAATGATATTCAAAACAAATTGATTAAATTATTAACTGTTTTAATGAAAGAAGAAAATATTTTATCCGGTTCTATAGAAGAAATCATAGAAACAAAAAAATATGCAAAATATTTCCCCCATACTTTTGGCCACTTATTAGGTTTAGACGTGCATGATCCAACTTTTTCTGAAACACATAATATACAATTAGAAGAAGAGTTTGTACTAACTATGGAACCAGGGCTTTATTTGCCACCAGATGATCTTTCTCTTAAACCAGAAATGAGAGGCTTAGGTTTTCGTATTGAAGATGATATTCTTATTACCAAAACCGGTTCAGAAGTTTTAAGCCACGCCGTTCCTAAAGAAGTAGAAGAACTGGAGGCATTGATTTCAACAGGGCTTAATAAAACTTAAATGCCTTTACAAATAAACAGAAAACCACCTTAAGGAATATCCGGTTTTAAAGATATTCACATTAAAATAATTTCGGCATTCCATCTTGATAAAACCAATTTCGAGATTTAGCTATTTCCAACAATTTTTTTTCTGAATCATAATTTCTTTCTCCTGGACAAGCTGTAGCTACAACCAATCGAGCTTCAGAAGCTAATTCTAAAAGAGCCTGATCCGCTAAAGTATTGCCAGCAACAAATAATGGTGAAGTCCCCTTACTTTTATTCTGAAAAGCTTTTACTTTGTCCTTATGAATAGGGGCAGGTAAAATCAATTGATCCGTAATAGTACCTCTCACTATTTTTGTTTCAACACCAATAATATTTTCCGGCGGAATATTAAACTTTTGTACCGCTTCATCCAATACCCATTTTAAAGAAGAACTAACTATAAAAATTTGAATATTTTCAGTGACCAACCAATTTATCAAGTGTTTTTGAAATAAAAAAGACTTAACAGGGGTTTCTTGTAGAAAGCACTTCACTTGCTGTTTAAACTCTTTAAGAGAAAATCCGGCTTGAATTTTAGCCAACCAAAGTAAAGCAGCCTTTTTCCCCTCCTTTTTAAGGACTCGATCAAACTCCCTTTGAGGATTAGAAATTTTCAGTAAATTATTTCTTACTTGATACTGAAAGAAACTTTTTCCCACATCACAAGGCCACAGAGTTCCATCCGCATCAAAAGCCGCTAAAGATTTTTTTGTCTTTCTATTTACTGTTTTCAGTTGAGATTTAATATTTTCTAAATTTTCATTAACCATTGATTTTTCTTTCCTACTTTACTCTTTATTTATTTTTAATGAAGATTCCTAATATTCTAATTAAAATCGGGCAAAATAACAAATTAAAAAAAATCCCTACCTATTTCCAAAAAGAAAAGACTGATACAGAATAATTGTTTTAGGGTTAGAGAAGACAAAAGAGAGGACCCATATAAAAACAGAAAAGACTATTAAACTAATAACAATCCATAATAAATATTTTATCTTTTTAGATTTTTTATTGATTTCTAATTTTTCAAGCTCTACAGGCAGCGGTTGATTGGCTAATTCCTGACAATAGTCTAAAGTTTTTTCTTTTATTTTAATATTCTCTGTTTGCAAAGAATTATTTTCAGGTGATTTATTAAACAATTGTTGGCTTAGTAAAACTAAACCTTGTTCTATACGATAAGAAACTGTCTCTAATGGAATATTTAAAAGCCATGATAATTTTTCCTTTGGATATTTTAAAATCCCATAAAGTATTAGCAGCAACACCTCTTCATAAGTGGAGGTTTTACAAAAGAATCTCCATGCGGTAAAAAGTTTCTTTCCCTCTTGAGGGACAATATATTTTCTGTTTTTTATAAAGAAAGATTTGCTTTTTTTTATAAAACTGACAGGAAATCTTTTATTTTCCTGAATTAAGAAAGAATATTTTAAAATCTTTTTTGTTTGTTGAAAGTCACAAGCCATTAAAAAATAAGTAATTTTTTTACTTTCACTAAGATTTGATTTTATTTCCATTATATCTTCTCATTCCACTGTCCATTCTAAAATGGGTTGGTTTCAGGGTTTCTTCACAATAAATACTTAAACAGCAAATGGATATTTCATAATAAATAACCAGGTATTTGTTTGATTTTAAGATCTACAATTAAAGCATCAAGTGATAGTTAGTTCTCTTAAGAGATCTAGCTGATCTAAGACTTGGCCAGAACCACGCACTACACAAGAAAGAGGGTTTTCCGCTACACAAACAGGAAGGCCCGTCTTTTCTCTTAGCAAAACATCTAAGTTTTTTAACAAAGCTCCCCCTCCGGTTAAAATAACTCCATTATCCACAATATCCGCCGCTAACTCCGGGGGAGTTTTTTCCAAAGCCATTTTAACAGCATTCACCACTTCATTTAAACTATCTTTTAAAGCTTCATTAATTTGAATATTGGTAATT
>JANQSX010000185.1 GCA_028279085.1 Bdellovibrionales bacterium | reverse complement strand
CCTCATCCGGATTAACCGATTTATTAGGCTCCTTTCCGAAAAAGCTCTCTATAGCTTCCTGAACAGCCGGAATACGAGTGGTGCCACCTACTAAAACCACTTCATCTACATCATTTAAGTCAAAGTTGCCATCAGCTAAAGCTTTTTTACAAGGCTCTATGGATCTCTTTATCAAGTCTTCAGTAAGGTGATTAAATTTAGATCGGCTTAGCTTCATATCCAAATGCTTGGGACCGGAAGCGTCTGCTGTAATAAAAGGAAGGTTGATATGTGTTTCTTGCACAGAACTTAATTCAATTTTTGCTCTTTCAGAGTGTTCTCTAAGACGTTGTAAAGCTATTTTGTCCTTGGATAGATCTATACCGGCAGAGCTTTTGAACTCACTGATCATCCAATTCATTATAACTAGATCAAAATCATCTCCACCTAAAAAGGTATCTCCATTAGTGGATTTCACCTCAATCAGATCTTCCGCCACTTCCAAAATAGAAATATCAAAAGTTCCTCCACCAAAATCATATACCGCTATTTTTTTATTAACCTTTTTATCCATTCCATAAAATAAAGCGGCGGCTGTTGGTTCATTAATAATCCTTTTCACTTCAAATCCGGCGATTCGTCCTGCATCTTTTGTAGCTTGTCTTTGAGAATTATTAAAATAAGCCGGTACAGTAATAACCGCTTCTGTCACTTTTTGACCTAGATATTCTTCGGCTTCCTCTTTCAATTTAGCCAGGATGAAACTGCCCACTTCTTCACAAGTATAAGTCCTGTCACCCACTTGAAAACCGCAATCACCATTTTTTGTTTTAACAACTTTATAAGGCACTTTTGCTATTTCCTCTTTCATATCATCATACTTACGACCAATGAATCGCTTGGAAGAGAAAATAGTGGATTCAGGATAAATAACCGCCTGCCTTTTAGCTAATTGCCCAACTAATCTTTCTCCATTTTTATTCCAACCCACAACAGAAGGTGTTGTTCGGTTACCTTCCGCATTAGCAACCACCTTAGGCTTACCTCCTTCAACCACCGTAACAACAGAATTAGTTGTTCCTAAATCAATACCAACCACTTTACTCATAATACACTCCTTATTTTTTTAATACCTGTATTTTTGCCCATCCCATTTTAAATTCTCATAATTTTTCAAACCTGATTTCTTTTTTAAAAGAAAAACCCGGATAAGTATAAAATCAATCCTTTTAAAAAAAAGTCAAGTTTTCCACCGGAAAATTGTCATTCCTGTAAATATTCGTCAATCCTGTAAATATTCGTCAATCCTGGCAAAGTCGTCATTCCGGACTTGATCCGGAATCCAGAAAATGCTTGCAACATCACTAGATTCTGAATCAAGTTCAGAATAAAGAAAGCCCTAGTGGGGCTTTCTTACCCTTAGAGGGCTTTCAGTTTACTGGATTCCGAATCAAATTCAGAATGGCCATTAACTATCTGTCCAATACTGTTTCTCCTTTTATTTTAGCAATTTCTCTTAACTGTTCTTCTTCTTTTCTCTTTAGTTTAGAAGGTATTCTCACTTCCACTTTATACAATAGATTACCACGTTTTTTACTGTTCAACTCCGGCAAACCTTCCTTTTTCACAGTAATAAAGTCCCCGGACTGTGTCCCTTTAGGAATAAGTAATTCTTTTTTCCCTTCCAAAGAATGCACTTCCATTTTCGTACCTAAAAGTGCCTGAAGGTAAGATATAGCAACAGAACCTATGAGATCAGAACCTTTTCTCTTAAGATGTTTATTTTCATTAACAAAAATCTGCACATATAAATCTCCTGGCGGCCCTCCCCGATGACCGGACTCCCCTTTTTGACTCAGTCTTAAGTGAGTTCCTGTATCCACCCCAGGTGGAATAGGCACCTCTAATTTTTCTTTTGTTTTTTTTCGACCTGTTCCAAAACACACACCACAAGGGGATTCAACAACAGTACCTGTTCCTTGACAAGTTGGACAGGTGGAAGAAAAAGCAAAAAAACCTTGCCGACGGGTCAATTGTCCCGATCCATGACATTCCGGACAAGTGATCCGCTTTGTTCCAGGTTGAGCGCCAGTTCCTTCACAAGTTTTACAATCTCTTTCCACTTCATAAGTAATGGTATTATTCACTCCTTTCAAAACATCAGGAAGAGATATTTCCAAACGATAGCGCAAATCAGCTCCCCTTACAGAAGCATTGACACCGGAAGAAAAATTTCTGTCTCCAAAGAAAGAATTAAAACTACTGCTGAAAAAATCCCCTCCTTCAAAAATATCTTTGAAAGAAGAAAAAATATCCCGCATATCGTGAAAGCCAGCTTGGCCAAAACGAGAATCCACTCCAGCATGACCAAATTGGTCATATTTAGCTCTTTTTTTAGAATCCCCCAAAACTTCATAAGCGGCGGCAGCTTCCGTAAACTTTTTCTCTGCTGCCTTATCTCCCTTATTGCGATCAGGATGGTATTTTAAAGCTAATTTTCTAAAAGCTTTTTTTATATCGTCCTGGGAACAGTCACGAGATACAGATAATATTTCATAATAGTCTTTTTCCATAAGAACCTCTACAGCACAAATAACACTCTATAAATAATCCACACAACTTATACAAAATGAGTTCAAATAAGAAAGGGTCAAGGAAAGTTGAGAATTTTATCTTTATTTTGATGATTTTTTCATATATTTTTCACGAAATGCTTTCATATGCTTCCGAACATGGGCTTTTTGCTGATCTGTAATGTCCCTATTCAATAAATTCTTTAATATTGTCTCTCCTAAAAGTAAATGCCCCTCTTCCGCATACTGTTTGGCTGCAAGACTATACATCCAATAAGGCCCTCCATTTTTAGCTGACTGATAGGCATAATGAGCCGCTAACTCCGGTTTTTTAACATCCACGGCATAATGATAAGCGGCATAGAAATTAATTTTCCAGTCATTTGGAAAATATTTTAAACCTTTAAGAAGAATCTTTTCAGCCCCTTTTTTATCCCCAGTAAACACACTCAACAAAATAGAAGAAAGTGTATAGGGAGTTTTAAAACGAGGTGCCAATTCTGAAATAGCATCCACCATGCGATAAGACCAACCCAGTTCACAGTGTTTTATATCCCCTTTATAAACCGGCTTCCCTTTTTCAAAAGAACAAAAGTCCGCATCTTGTATAAAACGGAGCCACATTAAATTAGCTAAAAAATCCCTATAGCCAAGAGAAAAATGCTGAATAACATTTGGAGGAGCGAAGTAAAGAGGTTTTTTCTTCTGCTCTTTGATTCCTCCAAAAAATATAATCCCAAAAAGAGAACTCAATACAACCAGCAACTTCATGTATTAATTTTAACCAACTGATGTATGTATTCGTCAAATAAATATGAACCGGCAAAGTTTAATTGTATAATTAAAAAATTTCAGTATAATTTAATATATAGCAAATCCGAGGAGGTAAAATATGAAAAACAAGCAAAAAGGTTTCACTCTTATGGAGGTATTAATTACTATTGGTTTAGTGGCCATTCTTACAGCCATTGCTGTCCCAAGTTATAGAAACTATCTCCGCACCGCAAACAGAGTAGAAGCCCAAACATCTCTCAGTCAGCTTTATATGGCAGAAAAAGCTTTTTACCTTCAATGGCGTTTTTATACTTCCGATCTAGTAGTAGCCGGAGTGTCACCGGACGGTGCACTTATCTACAGAGTGGGTTTTAACACACAAAGCCCAGGTACCGCACCCACTGCATATAAAGGTCCTACTATGGACACAGCACGAAACGATTTTTATACCATCTGTGGACAAAGTTTTGGCTCCGGGACCATTGAAGGTTGTGCTTTTAAATATAAAAAAACTAGTATTACACCACCAGATATTAATACTGTTGGTGGCACTAATCCTTGTACCCCCGCTATTTCCAATGATGAGTTTACAGCTATGGCCATAGCTGACTTAATCAATAAAAAAGCACCTAAAAACCTAAGTGCTATAGCCAAGAAAGATATATGGTGTATAAATCAATATAAAGAAGTTACAAACCCCTGCGACGGAACTAAAGCAAGCAACACTTGCCCATAAGAAAACACACAATTACTTTGGAATGACATTTCAAATCTTAATATAATCTTTCTAATCGAGCGATACGACTTGACAAAGGGGGATGAGTGGAAAACAAACTTGTTTTTTCTTTACCAGATATTTGAAGATAATTATAAGACTCTACCGCTTTTGAGTTTCTTCCAGAGCTAACCGCCGCTCCCACCGGACTTGTAACCTTTTGAAGAGCTTTAAGAGCAGCTATCATATTTTCTACACCACCAAACCGAGCGCCGCCTTTGTCGGCTCTATATTCTCTGACGCGAGAAAAATAACAAAGAACAATAGAACCCAAAATACTAAAAACAATTTGTAAAGCTATGTATAAAAAAAATTCTAACCAAAAGGATCTATCTTTTAATCGAGAAACAATCATTTTTGCTATAAAACGAGCGGCTAACAAAACCATCGTATTAATAAGCCCTTGGAGCAGAGTCATTGTTACCATATCCCCGTTAGCTATATGAGCCACTTCATGAGCAACAACACCCTTCAGTTCATTTTCATTCATCCCATTTAACAGCCCTGTGGAAACCGCTACAAGAGATTTTCTTTTACTAGGGCCTGTTGCAAAAGCATTAGCCTCAGGACTTTCATATATACCCACCTCCGGTTTAGCTGGTAAACGAGCATGAGTGGCCATTTGATAAACCATATCCAGCAAAGCTCTTTCCTGGTGACTTTTTGTTTTAGGATCAATAACAACAACGCCAAAAAATTTCTTTGCAAAATAACGGGACATTAAAAGAGAGAAAAAAGCTCCCCCAAAACCAATAACAGAGTAAAAAATGGCATACCAAGACCACTCTCCCTCAATCCCAAAATAACGCATGATAAAAGAGGCTATTACAGAGGCCGTTAGAACAATTAGAAAGTTAATTATTATAAAATAGAAAAGTCTTCGAAAAATAGCCATGATGTTCCTCCTTATCACTATACAAATACCCCAACTGTAAGAATAAATCAAAGAATAATACAGATTTATTAAGAGTGAAATATTGCACTGCCTTTTTATTTTCTACTAAAAAAACAACAATTTGCTTTTTATCTAGTATAATAATCAAAATAATTATTTTACGATTGAAAAATGAAATATCTCATTATTTGTTTTTGTCTTTGTTTTGTATTTTTTTTGTGTGATTTTTCCGTTTTCAGAAAAACAGAGGAAAGCACAAACCTGCCTCATTCTCTCATTCAAGAACCTGTTTCTTTTTCCACAAATAATCCAGAGAAGATCCAAAAGCAACTCACCTTAATTGCCCAAAGGTATTCCAGTAAAGCTATAGAGTGGTGGATCTCTTATAAAAAGGCTCTCATTTTTCAAAAAAAAGATCCTGAGTTGTTTTGTCATAATATGCGTTTTTTATCTCAGATAGAGGAATTTCCATTAAAGTATCATGCTCATTTAAACCTTTATATTCATTGCACTATAGATATTAAAATTGATCGATCTTACTTTCCTGAATGGATGAAGAAAAAAATAATAAAAGAATGGAATAAAAAAGCAAGAGCTTCAAAAAATAAAAAAGAAATAATGGAGTCCTCCTACTATATGTACGAACTTTCTGAAGATAAAAATATTCGTGAGCAACATCTGGTTAGAGCTATCAATTTGGCAAAAGAGTTAGAAGATGAACGACTGGAAACATGGAAAGAAAAACTATATACCTTATCTCCTCGCTATATTCCCAGCCCTTCTCATTCACAAAAATTAATAGTAGCAAACGACTTTAAACATGTAAGAAGGTTCAAAAAAGCTATCTTCTATTACCGTCAACTTCTAAATAACTCTCAATCCTCTTTCCATGATAAAAATGAAGCCTTTAAAAAAATAAGATGGGTTTATAAAGTACAAAAGAATAATAAAAAATATTTAACCGCCACCATACAATGGAAAAATTGGCTCAAAAGAAAAATGAAAACAGAGAAAAACGCTATTGGTACTTATCATAATATTTCTTTTTTATTGGCTCGTACCCAATGGACACTTAACCAATCTTCCAAAGCACTAAAGACCTTAAGGCAAATTGAAAAAGAGCTACAAGGAAGATTTTCTTTATTTCAAGTGTATCGTATGAAAGCTCTTATTTTTGAAGAAAAAAATGATCTGGATAAATCTATCTTCTTTTTTGAAAAAGCCCTAAAGGAAAAATTTTATAACAGAGAAGTGCGGGAAAAAACAAAATGGAGTTATGCCTGGGTATTAAAAAAAGCGGGTAAAAAAGAAGCCAGTATTAGTGTGTTAAAAGAGTTATTAGAAACAACAAAAAGTGACTATCTACCCTCCCGTATACTCTTTTGGATAGGAAGAACTTATGAAGATATGAAAGAAGAAAAAAAAGCCCAAGTAACTTATAAAAAATTAATCACAAAAGACCCCCTTTCTTACTATGGATTCTTAGCTCACTACAAACTCAATCACCAAATTACAATTGATCAAAAAAAGAATTTTACTCAAGAAAAAGACAATACAGACTATACCATAGTTCAATGGCTGCTCTCTTTAAATGAATATGATTCCGCCTTGGATTTTTTAAAATACAAATCCAATCAATATCAAACCGATCTAGATAAAAAAACAAAAGAGTGGGCAACTCTTTTTTACTATATGGCAATGGCACGATCCTACTTTCCATTATTTAAAATGGTAGGAAGCCTCCCCGTAAAGGAGAGAACTGTTTTTTTTCGCTCTTATACAGATTTAATGTTCCCTATTATTTACACAAAGGAAGTGGAAAAGGCAGCTCGACTCTTTAATGTAGAAAAAGAGTTTGTTTATGCGCTTATAAGGCAGGAGTCAGCATGGAATCCAAAAGCCAGAAGTCCGGCAGATGCTTTCGGACTGATGCAAATTCGCCCTTTTGTGGCCAAACGAGTAGCAAGAAAAAACGGGATTTCCTATAAAAATATGTATGACCTATACAAACCTCAAAAAAATATTCTTTTAGGTACTGCTTTTTTGAAACAACTCTTTGACAAATATAACTCTCAATTTATTACTACAGTAGCTGTGTACAACGCAGGAAGAACGGCTGTTATACGCTGGTTAAAACAAAATCCCCCTGATAAAGATCCCCTTTCCTTTATTGAAGAAATTCCCTACGAAGAAACAAGAACTTATGTTCGCCTGCTCATTCGTAATATTATTTTTTTATAGATTGCTCACACACCCTGAAAGAAAAGTTTTTTTTCCAAAATGGCTTTTAAATATGCACCCACCTTCTAAATAAACAATAAATTGAAATTTTTCTCCCGGCTCGTGCTTCGGTTTTTTACAAATCAGAGGATATTTGTCACTCTTGTAAATTTAAACGGAAAGCTCTCTAAGAGCTTCCCGCCTCCAAGGGTAAGAAAACCCCTAC
>JANQSX010000168.1 GCA_028279085.1 Bdellovibrionales bacterium | reverse complement strand
AAAAAAGCAAATGAAATGGTAAGGAATGCAGCTTTATCTGGAGCTTTGAGTGGAATATCTATAACTCGTAGTGAAGAAGGTAATAAACTTATGGATGATATTTTAAATCAGTATGGAAATGAAGAAGTGAAGAAAGCCTATTCAAATATGTTAAAAGCTTTTGCTACCTTTGAAAAGGCTATAAAAAAACATCATAAAGGAAAAGAGTATATTGTTTCATATAAAAAAGCCGAAAAGAAATATAGTGAAACTTTTAAGATGTTGCATGAAGCTATAAATAAAAGGAATCAAGCAGAAGATAAACTAAAAAATTGTAAAGAAAAAAAATCTCATTCTCGTTTTCAAACAGTTGATGATAATGACACTATTGCTTGTCAGTTAGAATATATTTCTATAACCATTTATAAAAATGGAAAAGTTACAAATAAAGCGTATAAAGAAAAAGCGGGTTCATCTTCTATATTCACAGAGTTACAATCAGACAATCCAAAGATGATAAAACCTGATAAATTAAAGTTAATAAAAATTAAAGAGTTTAACGGGGTATATTGGCTTTTATCATTGCATGGAAAAATGGCCACTGTTTTATTTATAATTGATACAAAAAATAAAGTGATGATCCAACAAAGAAGTACGGCATTAGGAACAACCATTTATGGACAGTCATGGCTTGGAAAATGTATATAGTTTTCTGTGTAAAAAAGTTTCATAAGCTAATAAGGCATTATATCTAAAATAGTAGCTTTTAAAATGGCAACTTTAGCGAATCAAGATAAAAAATAAAAGATTGTAATCTACACCTTTATTAATTGTTTATAAACAAAAACACTTTCTTTTTAAATAGAAGAACCTCTTATTTGATGAGCAATCTGTTTCGTTTTGAGGAAAGTTTTTTTTACTGTTCCTGATTCTTCAAAATTTATTTGTGGAATATAAATAGCCCCAGGGTATTGAAGTCTTATATCTTTCATATCATAATCGAATGAATTTTGATGAGAAGATGTCTTTATAAGAAATTTAAATCCACATGCTATAAATATAATAACATGATGCCCAGATATCTTATCTATATGAGGTGGAATAACACATTTATATATTTCATGTTTATCAAGGTAAAAAATAAATATAGGGTATGAGTTGTCATCTATTTGATCAGAGTAATATAGTTCAAATAGAGGAAATAAGTGTTTGGTAATAATAAGCCCCTCTATTTTTTTAGACAAGTTGTAAAAATGTTGTCTCAGACATATACTATAAATAAATCTTTGAATTTTTCTAAAATTAAAGCCACTCCAAACGTGAGCGATTGTTGTTGTATTTTCATCAAGAATTCTTTTTTCCTTATTTACTCCAGGAGCGCAAAAATTTTTGTCCTTAAAAATAAGACTTGCATAGCTGTCTAGTTCAGCTGTTTTTTCTTCACAACCATCGCATATAAAACTTCCTTTGTAGCCCTGTTGAGCGAGATGTCTTTTTTCATTTTGTAAATCATATCTTATTACTCGTCCTTTTTCATCGTATGTACCACTTCCTTTATACATCCACTCAGGGATGACGTGACTATTAGCTTTAAAATGTGAAACTAATCTTTTACAAAATGGGCAAGTTGACATTTGGGAAATATAATTTATAGACAAAAATTTTTCAATGAGTAATCCTACGAATAAAGAAAATAAACTGACTACTCTGCTTATAAACTCTATGGTATCGTGATTTAAAATAAACTTCTTAAGCTAAGCAATTAGGTATGACTTTCTATGTAAAGTTTTATTGTAATTATTTAGAAGTAAAGTTGTTAATTCAATATGCATTTGAAGAATTTTTAATAAATACCGTTTCTTTACTCATAAGCCTTGAATTATATAAAATCATAGAATAAAGTGAGAATCATAAAAAACCGGGTTTAGTAATGAAAGATAACGAAAAAAAGATAATTGCAGACACAATAAAACAGACCAGCCACCGTGATGTATTCTTCAAAGAGTTTTATTCTAATCCTCAATTTGCCCTTGAACTTTTTCAGCTTATCTTCTCTTCGGAAGAAATGAAAGCTTATGACTGGGCGGAATTGAAAATTGAAAAAGATACCTTTAAAGGAAAAAGAGCCGATCTTGTTTATTCTGTTCCCTTAAAAGGAAACAACAAAATAAGATTAAAAATCTTCATCCTTTTAGAACATAAGTCTGCTTATGACCGCCAACTTTTTACTCAACTTCTTAATTATCAGGTTTTCATCCATGAACAGACTGTTCAAGGAACAAAACAAGCCAGTCCTGTTATTCCCGTTTTGTTCTATCATGGAAAAGCCCCCTGGAAATGGAAACTATCCTTTCAGGAGACCTTTTTTGGGGACTTTTTGCCTGAAATTCCTGTTTTATCCCGGGAAAGTATGCTAAATTATAAATTGAGGTTATTGGATGCCAATGCTCCAAAAGTAGAGAGCGTTTTTAAAGACACAAAGTTTAAAAGCCGAGGGGCTTTGTATTTATTAAGGGAGGTATGGTCTTTAAAGGCGGAATTGTCTGAAGTTGAAAAGGTTATCAAGCTACTGAAGGACTTTGAAGGAAAGCAAGATGAATTAATAGTGAGTGCTGCGGATTATTTATTGCGCGCAGTTCCGGGAATGAATAGGGAATTATGGGAAACGGCGGAAAAAAGAGCAGTGGCAAGGGGCTTACTTCAAAAGGGAGGCTATATGAATGTAACAGAACGTCTTAAAGAAGAAGGACGGCAAGAAGGACGACAGGAAGGCTGGCAAAAAGGACGGCAGGAAGTTATTTTAAAAATGCTGAAAGAAAAAGCTGATATTGCTTTTATTTCAAAAGTGACAGGTCTTTCTGAAAAAGCAATTAGAAAACTAAAAAGCAATTCTTGATACCTTCACTTTCCCTTACAGTAATCTGTTGGGTTGAAAGGCCATTTGTACCTTTAACCCCATTCATTTTCCAGTAATAGAGGTTGAAAGTTATTTATTTCATCTCCTCCACCTTTTGCAACCATTTCAGGTTAAAGAAGAAGTTCAGAGACTTGGTTCTTATGGAAAAATATTAACTGTTTTAAGTTATTCTGGAGATATAGAGGAAATAATCAATGACAAAGAGGACAAACTACTTGATAGTTGGACACCGCATTTTTGAAACATAAGGAGATAAAATTATGTCAAATGATTCTGTCATATCCAAAATAAATAGACACATCCAAAGGCTACTTATTGAATATAAAAAACAGGATGTTACTTTATTTAATGTTTTAAAAGAGTTAAAAAGTGATGATATTAAAATAAAGACTCATCAAGAAGCTGAAGAAGGTTTAAATCATGTAGAAATATATCATGCTCATAAACTTGTTTTTCTTTTGCCAAAAGAATGTTTTGAAAACGGCATCTCAATTTCAAATCAGGAAGCTGTCTCAAAAAAAATTAAACAAGACTTGAATCAGATCATATCTGAATCAAATGAATATATTGAAGAAGTTAAGTTTGAGCTTAAAGATGAAATTGATATCAACACCTATTTGAAAAACAAAATTATGAGTATTGAAACACCTGGTTTTTGGAATAAGGATTGTTTGAGAGTTTTTATCAGTCACTCTGTTAAAGATTATAGCTTTGCAAAGAAATTAAAAGAGCAACTTATGAATTCCGATATCTCCTGTTTTGTAGCTCATAAGGATATCGAACCAACGAAAAAGTGGCAAAGAGAAATCATAAAAGCCTTAAGCTCAATGGAGCTTGTTCTTGCTCTCATTACAGAAGACTTCAATGAAAGTTGGTGGACAAATCAAGAAGTAGGATTTGCATTAGGTAGAGACATTCCTATTATTTCTATAAAATTGGCTCAAGCTCCACCTCCGGGGTTTATTTATGAAACGCAAGCTATAACATTAAATGAGATAGATATTGGTCCTCATTCTACAGGTTATTTGAACTTATTAAAGTTAATTAAAAAGAAATTTCCAGAGCATTTTAAAAAGAACTTATTAAATAAATTTCTGGATGCTAAAGATGGCACTTTTGCATTGGCAAAAGAAAAGTTTATGGACATAATAAACCTTGAATTTAGTGATCAGGAAATTGAAAAAATTGTAAAAACAATAAAAGGTCCAGCAGAAACAAGTGTAAATCAACTTACAATATTATTATATGATCGGATAAGTCCAAAACACTTAAAACAATTACCAAATAGCAAATATAGATATTATGCAGAATTGCTTAATGATAAAGTGTTGTCTCAACATACACAAAACAGATATTCAATAAAAAAATCTAATAGAAAAAAAACTTTTGTTGAATTTGAAATCGTAGATAGCCAAGCGACAATTGCCATAACTAATAAACAAAAAATTGAGGAACTTCCTTTTTAACAAATAAGAAATATAAAAAAGAGAACCTCCTTTTTCTTTGGAGAGGTATCTGCTTATAGTCACCTTATTTATCTATAAGCCTTTATTTTAATGCATTGTACATTTTAATTCATACAAATTAGGA
>JANQSX010000139.1 GCA_028279085.1 Bdellovibrionales bacterium | reverse complement strand
CAGTTAATTGTAATACTGCTACTACATTTCTTTTAGTTCCAAAAATTTTTTGTCTTCCTCTAGCTCTTTTTCCAGGGATATGAATAGGCATTATAACATTTCTCCTGTAGCGATTGTTGTCTCGGGAAAGCCACCATTTAAAAGCGCATCCATTGCTGAAATAATATATTCATATTTTACCCGATCACGAGCGGCCACTATAGCATCCTTCTTTTCCGGATAAATATCTTTAACTTTTTTAATTTGCTTCAAAAGAGCTTTTTCATTATATTTTTTTCCCTGAAGTGGGATGGTAATTCGTTCTTTTCCAATAAGAACTTCAAACCCTGTCTCCATCACATTTACACGAAAGGGGATACCTGCATAAGGAGGAGGTTCTTTCAAAGCTTCAGCATCTGTCTTTTTGGAATAAAGAGAGCTTCCTAGCTGAATCATAGAAATTTGAGTCCATACAGCTGTAATCAACAAAAAGATAATACAAACACTCATTAAATCAATAAAAGGCACCAGATTAAGATCGACAGCTATATTCTTCCTATCTCCACCTGACTCCTCTATATTAGCCATAAATACTCCTCCTTTTTTTACTTAGAGTATGCCTATTTTATTTTTTGGCGTGAATTTTATCTCTGTTAGACACAACACAGTTCATTAAATTCATTGAACTTTCCAATAAATCATTTGTAGCTCTACCGATACGTATTTGAAAAAAACCATAAGCCACAATAGCAATAATAGCTATAGATAACCCAAAAGCCGTGCAGTTCAAAGCCTCGGAAATACCCTTAGACAAAACAGCGGCTTTAGTAGCTGCATCCACTTCAGCCACACCTCCAAAAGATTTAATCAAACCAATAATAGTTCCTAACAAACCAACCAAAACACTCACATTTCCAAAAACAGCTAGAAAAGAAGCCCAACCTTCCAATCGTGGCGTTTCACGCAGAACAGCCGCATCCATAGCTACCTGCACTTCCTCATCCGGCCTCTTGTTCATAACTTGGACTAAACCCGCTTTTAAAGTATTTGTAAGAGGGGCTGGAGTCGTATCACAAAAGCCAATAGCTTGCCGAATGTTTCCTTGAAGTAAAAGCCCGAATAAATTTTCACTTACACTGCTTTTATCCAAAGTTAAAGAACTTAAGCTACGAAATCTTTCAATAATGAGAAAGATAACCAGAAATCCAATAGCAGCTATGATATACATAGCAAATCCCCCTTCACAAAAGGCTTTGCTAATAAAATTCCCGGTTGATTCACACTTATGTAGTATCTCTAAAGTTTTGTCTTCCAAAGTAACACCTCCTGTTTATTTTTTTGTAACCGCGAAAGGAATGCTAACCTCTCCAATTTGTCCTTTTTGTAATCCCGTTCCCGTAAAACGAAAATTTTTCAACCGCGACATCAAACAACGAGCTAAACTAGAATCCCTCGTTGTATTATTTTTAACTTTAACTCTTCTTACTCTTTCATTCAATATATCCCATTGAACCAGAACTTTACCTTCCAAGTCAGGTTTTTTTTGCAATGCCGTCTCATAGCACCACTCTAATTGATGTTTGTTGCGACGAATTACCCTAAGAATAGCATTTTTATCTACTCCACCTTCTACCTCCCAATCAGAAGTACCTAATTCCAACTGAACAGCTCCCCTTTGGCCTAGACTACCACCTGTTCCATAACCTCTAGCACCACCACCTCGGCCTTTAGTCTTAATGCCGGCAGACACACCAATCAAAGCAGAACCCTTTCCACCTGCACCAGCATTTTTAAAACGGGTACCTATTCCTTCTCCTGTATAAGATTCTTTTTGTCCGGCATAGCCAGTAGCTTGTTCAGCCAGGCCAGCCAACTCCCCTGTACCGGAATAGGCTTTATCCAATACTTTTTGAGTTCCCTTCTTTCCAAAAACTCCCAAGAGTCCCACTTTTGTTGGATCGGGGCGTGGACTTTTTGGTCCCGCTCCGGATTTCTTGGTAGTCACTGCCCCTCCTGAACGAGCAGAAGTAATAGTTTTCTTTTTTGATTTTGCCTTGGGTTTGGCAGCCACCTGTCCTAAACGACCAGCGGAACCCTTTTTTTTAATCCCTACTTTTTTCCGTTTCTTTGGAACTTTTTTCTTATGAGGTATAGATAGCTTTGTTTTCTTTTTTCTGGCTTTTTCAGCTAACTTTAACTTCACCACACGTTTTTTCTTAAATTCAATACTAGCTTTTTTAATCCCTTCCTCTTCTAGATCTTCCGTAGATTCTAAAAATTGAGGAGAGAACAATGCTAGATAAAACACCAATACGGACATAAAAAAGAAGGACATCATAAGTCCCATCATTTCAGAAAAATTAAAATCAAATAATCCGGCTGCTACCGCTTTTTGTATTCTATTAGAATAACGAACATACACCCTTAAAGAAGAAGAAAAATCCAGACGAACAAGCTGACTTTGATTTAAAGATAAAACTTGATTAGAGCCGCTAGTCGTAACCAATCCTTTCTCAACTAGTTTATCAAAAGAATGTTTTCCTTTATGATCAACAATACTTGCTTTTACTCCATCAGATAAATGCACAACAGTACTTTGTTTTATTTCTAGTAAAGTATAGTTACTTTTTCTCACTAAGTTAGGACAGAATATATCCGCTTTAGGATCAGAGCCAAAGGTCACTACCCGACTATTTTCTTTAAAGTGATGAACAGATAGGACTCTCTCTTTCCAAGCCACTAATACTTCCACAATAGGACCACTTCCTGGAGGAATTTCCTCATCTAAATCCTGCACGGCACTCTTTGGGGCATAAGTAGAGAAGGCACCAGGAGGAGGTTTTATCGGTGGTGCTTCTACTGTTTGAGTTGTTGTTTCATGTATAGAACTCTCTATAAGGTTATCATCAGAAACAGGAAAAGCAGGAGAAGCAGGAGAAGCAGGTAACACTTCTGTTTTTTCTAAAGGACTAACCCCTGTTTTTTCTTTTCGTTGCTTATCCAAGGGACTAATAACAAATTCCTCAGGTACATTTAAACCTTCTATATCAGCTTCCTGAACAGAAGGAGATTCCTGTTTTAAATTCTTACCCTCTTCGTTTGAAGAAAATGAAGGAGATGGCTCCACTGGTTGTTGCTGAACTGGCGGTGGCTCTACTGGTGGCGGCTTTACCGGTTGTTGTTGAACTGGCGGTGGCTCTACTGGCTGTTGCTGAACAGGAGGAGGCTCTACTGGTGGCTTTACCGGTTGTTGTTGAACTGGCGGTGGCTCTACTGGCTGTTGCTGAACAGGTTTTTTCGCTTTCAATTCTTCCGGTGGGGTGCCCATTTGAGCAAAAGGAACATTAACAAAAAAATGAACAACAAAATCTCCAATTTGGATCTGATCACCATGCTTTAGTGGAGACTCTAAAATTTGTTTAGAATTCACGAAAGTTCCGGTAGGAGATCCTAAGTCAGAAATACGGTATTCTCCTTCATGGCTTTCAATAAGTGCATGCCAAAAACAAACACTAGGATCTGCCAACACTAAAGTGGGACCGTCTGTGTTACTACCTATACTAATTTGATCCGATATAAACTGTCGCCTGACTACTAATTTTCCGGAATGGTATACACTTAAAAACACAGGCATTTTTTTCATAATTTATTTTCTCCTCCTATAACACCTGTCTAACAAAAAATAAAAATTTATTTTATTTCTCGAGCTGTTCTCCTCATTTCAGGTAAAAAGTTTTTTCTAAACTTCACCAAGCGTCCATAGTCTAATTGCTTCTTATGAAATAAATGAAAAATACTAGGATTAGACACGCTACCCTCTAGTAATTCATCCTGAAAATCAATAACCACTCGCTTTTGTCGTCCTTTTTTGCGCTTTGTTTTAGCATCTCCGGAAAAACAAAAAGCTAATAAAAGCACCAGGAATAAAATACCATTTTTTTTATTTAATTTCCTCATACTAACCTCTCCTTTTACTAGTCTTTTTTTTGGATTCTAAATACCTCTTAAAAGCTTTTATCTTACGTGCAAAACGACCTGACTTATCCATTAGATCAGCTTTTTGTAAAAATTGGTAAGATTTTTCTCTCTCTTTCAAGTCTTTGCCCAAAAGTATAGCATAATTTAATAAAAGCTCCACTGAACCGGGGTTGTTTTCAATTAATTCTTCAAAAATATCTTCTGATTTATCAAAATCTCCGGACCAGGATAAAGCCACTGCATAATTATTGCCTGTTTTGAGTACCTCATAATTCCTAAGAGATAAATATTGCTTTGCTCTACTATACGCTAGATTCAAATACTCCAAAGATGAATCATATTCATAGGCTTGCATATACAAAGTACCTAAATTAGCAGCAGCGGAATAGTTACTATACCGATACCCTAAACTTTTTCGAAAAGCCGCAATAGCCTCTTCTTTTTTACCTTCTTTCAAAGCAATAACAGCTAGATTACTATGCAAAGAGGAATTTTTAGGATGCTTTTTTAAAGCCCTTGTAAAAATAATTTTTGCCAATTGTATCTTGCCGCTTTGCAGATAAAATGTGCCTAAAGAATTCAAAGCCTGGATATTACTTGGGTCTTGATTTAATATTTTAGTAGTAAGTGCTAAAATAGGAGCCTCTTTTCTACTTCTTTTAAGAGATTCCAACTGTTTTAACCACTGCTTCATATTCTGCTTTTTCTGACGAAAACGATTAAGATTCCTATTCTGTCTATCTTTGGAAAAACTGTCATCACCATCTTCAATGATCAGATCTTCATCATCATCATATTCTGCAAAAACAAAATGGGAGGGGAAAAGTAATACAAAAGAACTTAAAAAACTAACACAGAATAAAAATGCACGCACTTTACTCCACCTCAATATAAATATTATTTTCATAATGTACTTTCTCATATAAACTAACCCCCGGAAGAATTATGTTCCAGACCAATCATTTAATAAAACCGGTAAGATTATTTTTCTTAAAAGCGGGTTAACTGCCATAGAAGAACCTTCTAAATCACTTAAGCGTTCCAAAGCTTTTCTAAGCCACTCCTCATTATAAGTGCCTAATTTGCGAGCCTTATTCACTGCCAATTTATAATTACTAATAGCTTCTTTCTTAAAAGGGGAAGCTGTGTTTTTTAATCCCTCTTTATATTTTTGTATTTCTTTTTTATTTAAACCCTTTGGCAAAGGTGAATTGTAAATAGAATCTCCCATGTGTTCGGAAGCCAATCCGATTAATACAAGAGAGGACACCACTTGATGACCACTATCAAAACGAATAACTGTTTTTAAATCTTCCTTTAATTTATTAAACAAATTTAACTTTTTCTGCACCACTTGTTGTTGACGTTTGGGATTAGAAGGAATTCTGATTTTTACAAATTGATTATAAGTATCATAAACCAGATGAAATTGAGCCTGAGCCGCATAAAAAACTCCGGCTTTATATTTTTTATGTAAATTAATTGTTCTTCTATACCAAGTTTTTGACTTAGTGATTTCTCTTCTTGCTTTTTTGATCTCGGCAATTTTAAAAGCCGCTTCCACTAAAGCTTTTCTATCGGAAGAGCCTCTATTAAGAAATTGATTATAATAGGAAACGGCCTGACTAGCTTGACCTCTTCTTTTTTTCAGTTCCGCCAGTAGATAAAGGGCCTGTACTTTTTCCGCTTTTTTACTCCGCTTAAAATATTCCAGATAAGCTCGTTCCGCTTGAGTGTAACGATTAAACCCATCATAAATTAAAGCCGCATTAAATAAAAAATCTATGGACGATTCATCCCTGGGAAACGCACGCGCATACTCAGAAAATGCCTGAGCGGCTTTCATATATTGACCGGTTGTTTGATATAAGCCTGGAATCTCCTTTAGAATAATCTTTTTGATATTCTTTTTATTACTAACGACAGAACTATGTAATACCTTCTTATAAAGAGAAATCGTCTGGAGAATATCACCACTTTTTTTGTAATTCACTCCGGCATTATAATAAGCTGTCCCTCGTAATGGAGATCTAGGATGAGTGTCTGCAAAAGATTTATAAAGCTCAGCACTTCTAAAATATTTTTTATTTTTAGCCAGATCCTCAGCAGACTTCAAAGCAATTTGACTGATAATTTTACGAATTTCTTTAGCTGATCCGGAGTTGGCAATAACCTTATTCTTTAGAAGACGAATAGCAGCTCTCCTTAAACCTTCAAAATTTTTTGTAAGATTATAAATATCAAGTATTAAGTTTGCTGAATATTCTGTGTACTTACTCCTTGGATATTTTTGAATTAAATTCCAAAATTGAGCTAAAGCCTCTTTATGATGATTGAACTCATAATGTAGTGAAGCCATTTTATATAAGATAGCCGGAACATTTGGCTTCTTTGGAAATCGGGTAATATAAGAGCTAGCCGCTCTTTGAAAATTATGAACAGGCCGTGTAAAAGCCACAAAACGAGTTTTCTTTCCTACTAATTTACTTATTACTGCTGAAGATGGTAGAACTTTTTCAAAAGTAAGCACACCATTTAAACTAGCTGTTTCATAATATTTACTGTTTGGAAAATTTTCCACTACATACAGATATTGTCTAGCCGCTGCATCATATTTCCTTAAATCAAAAAGTAATTCACCATAAAAAAACCGCATTTGATCAGCCTGCCTGGATTTTTTAAAATGATTATTATATAGTTCATAACTGAACAAGGATTGGCCTTTAGCCGTTTTATCCGCTGTCTTACGGTAAGACTGATGCATACGAAGAGCATAATTACGTACAGTTGTTTCCATCAGATTAAAAACCTTTGTAATTAGTGCAGAATTACGACGATTTTCTCTGGCCCAAGAGCTTTCCGGCCCATACCTAACAATCCAATGTTTTAATTCTCTCAAAAAAATCTGCCGACTACCGGCATAAGTATAAGCACGAATAATCTGATACTGATAATCATAAGCCATTTCAGAAAAAGGCTCTTCCTCAATGAGCTGTTTAAAGGTAATACGTACACCTCTAAGATTTCCATGATCTAGATAAGCATAAGCCAAAGATTTTAACATCTTCAGCGCGCGCCGGTTGTTACCACCGGACATTTTTTGAAAATAAGCCCAGGCCGCAACCACTTTTTTGTTAGAATGACTATAAAAGAGAACTAAATCATCCAAAGCTTCTCCTGCAAAATGCAAGCGCCCGGCTCCATGAACACCTATATTTTTTCTCGCTTTTTGGCGAGCACCTTCTCTAATAACCGCTTCTAAATTAGCAATAGCTCTATTTACCTGCCTGGTTTTAAAACGACACCAGGCTAACTTGTAAAGTGCAAAAGAATATAATCTCAACTGACGGTTAGTCGCTATTTTTCTATAATACTGTGCAGCTTTCTTCCAATTCGATTTATTAAAATAATATTCTCCCAATTCAAAGTTCACATCGTTAATATAAGTACTTTTTGGAAATCTTTTTACTAAAGCTTCATAGCGACTGCGACCCTTATCTAATTGTCCTCGTTTAAAATAGCTAACTCCTAGAAAAAACAAGACCTGATCCATATTTTTATCTTTTGGAAATTGTTGGCGATAAGTCTCAAAAAGCTTAATCGCTTTTTTAATATAAACATAAGTAGGTCTTAAGTTTATACGGGGCTTGTTTCTTCTTCTTTTTGCTTCATAAAGAGCCATTTGTTGATCATATTTTTCATATAGCCTATATTCTATTAAACGAGCTTTTTCAATGTATAAGCTTCCCAATCTCAAGCGTAAATCACGACGATTACTAGTCTTTAACAAATTAAAAAGCTGGTTGATTTCCTGG
>JANQSX010000133.1 GCA_028279085.1 Bdellovibrionales bacterium | reverse complement strand
TAAAAGCTAGAAAAAAATGGTTCCGGTTTTTATTTTTTTTATTACGAAGAAAGTTTAAAAGATATGATAAAAAAGTTAAGACATATAGTTGGCTAGGAGGAGGTAGTCCCTCTCAGTCTCGGCTTCTCAATTCAGATAGAAATATTTAATCAAAATATTAGAGAAAGTGAACATCAAGAACAGCTTTTTTGTAATGGAGTTCTATGGAAAAGTGAGATGTTTTAAAATAGATCTTATAATTCGTTTCGGTGAACCGGATTCTTCTTCACATTTTTCTACTTTAATATTATTAGGTATAGACACGCCTATCTTTTAAGTGTATTGGTAATGGAAAAGATATTGAAAAAAGTATATTTATTAAATTTTTTGTCTAAAGAAAGGTGTTAATTTGCTTTATGAATAAAAAACATTTTATTTTAAATATTCTAATCACTATATTGACTTTCTCATTTTTTCTTTTATTTGTTTCCTGTGGTTCAGATGAAACAAACAGAACACCGGTAGCTGATACAGGATCACCAAATGAAAATGAAACGGAAAAAACAAAGCCATATTATTTTTGGAAGGTGGAAAAACAGGGAAAGGTTTCTTATTGGTTAGGTACTGTACATCTTGCTGTTTCTCTATTTGAGTTGCCTTGTCAAGATGTTGTCGTTAAGAAATTGGAAAATAGTGATGTATGTTTTGTTGAATCAATTGCCAGTAAAGAAAATGCACAAAACTCATATAATGCACTATTGTCTCCTAACGCTGAAGATTTCAAACAACTAGATTCTGATAGTCAGGTGTTTTTAGCCGGAAAAGGTCTTCCTAATAATTTAAATTATTTTGCTTATGTAGCCGGTTTGGAAGCTGTGTGTGTTAAAGAAACATTAGGAGCTTCAGCTTTTCAGATTATGATGGATAAACAGGTGCAAGAAACAGCTCAAAATAAAGGAATACCTTTAGAAGCTTTAGATGACTCAGGTGTTCTAACTCCATTGATAACATCTACTACGAAAGAGGATGTGGTGAAAAAAATTGAGGATTATCCTCGGTGTCTTGCGAAAGCTGAAGATTTTTTTGATAAATATAGAAATGCTAATTTGTTATTAGGTGATAATTTAGGAGCAACACTTTCTGAGCATGGTTTAAGAGATCGTAATAAGAAATGGATGGCTAAATTTCAGTCAATCTATAATGATTATAATCATATTTTTATCGCAGTAGGAGTGGCTCATCTTATCGGACCTTTTAATTTAGTTGATATGTTGAAGGAAGAAGGATTTTCTGTAGAACAAATGTCCTGTCCAATTGATTTGTTTTAATTTAAATCTGTAATTAAATCCTCTGTGAATTTTTTTTGATTAGTTTCATGAATATTATTTGTGATCCAATTAAAAAAAATGGAATCTCAAAAATAGAAAGTGCAACTCTAGTTCAGTGTAAAAATCATTTACATATATGAAATAATTACACTACTTTTCTTTTTCTGAAATATTATCATTTCAAGAAAGCTGCTTTTTTTTTAATTATTTGATAGTAATTAAATCTTAACAGTATTAAGTTTTATAAAAGGAGAGAGTGATGGAGCTATCGATGAAAATAATAATTAAAAATCTATTTTTAACTGTATTTTTTCTTTTTTCTACTGCTACTTTTGCTGGATTACCGGATTTGTATAAAGTTTTGGGATATATTGATAGTTCAAATGAAATTAACATAAATAGTTCACAGAAAGATGTTAGACAAGCCATTCGTGTGTTATTGGCAAACAATGATCTGGAACAAATAATTGTTCAAAAAAATCTTGATGGTTCTATAATTGCTTCTCAAAAGGGAGAGCAGATAGCTAATGCCTTGTTTGGAAGGAGTGTTCCTAACCCATATTTAATAGTGGAGTCCATAAAGAGTGGAATACAACTTCTTTTAGATCCGGTAAAACGTGATCAGTATAATAAAATACGAATAGCTTCTGATGAGAGAGCGGATTTTAATGCTCGTTTACAAGCTCTTGAAAGTCTTCCTAGCATAGATCTTCAACTTAAAATGGGGTTTGGTTTAAGTAATGAGGATGCGAAACGAGGACAAAAATTAACAACTGAAGCAGAGCAATGGCTTATGAATGTAATAAAAGATAAACAGTATGATGATATATTACGAGTAGCTGCTATTAAGGCTTTGAAAAATAGTTCAGGCTATAACGAAGAAGTAAAAAATGAGCTGTTAGATATAGTGAAAAAGCAAGGTTTAGTATCACCTCAACTGAGAATGGCTAGTGCTGAAGTGTTGTGGGTTTTTAATCTCAATTCTTCTGACATAACGGCATTATCAGGTATCGCAAGAAATTCAAGCGAGACAGTTTCTTTGAGAGCTAGAATCTTTCATACGATAGAAATAAAAGCTCCACAACATGTTGTACAAGATTTATATGTAAGAATAACTGGGGAAACTTTGGGAGAAATATACACTTCAAGATCACTTCCTCCTCTTCCTGTGACCAGGCAGAGTGCACCTCGTACAATGTATCTGGCAAATGCAATGGGATACGGTGAACAACCTGGTACTACTTACACTATAGGTAGAGATCACGAATTGGAGCGGGTTAGAAGAGAACGCTCAGAAATACAACAAATACAAAGTTTTAAAGAAGAATTATTGAAAATAAGAGGAAGTACTGGTCGCTGTTCTGGAGCATTTTAATATTCTATAAAACTTTTCTAAAAAACAGGTATCCAGCACATCTGAATCAATAGAAAAATCTTAAGGAAATATTCCTACTAGTGTTATGATTGTTCTGAAACTAATTCTTTTGAACCATTTATTGATCATTAGAACGTAAAGACAAACCCATACGTGATAAAGTATCTTGAACTGTAGAAAGATCGGATGTACTCGACAATACCTTTGATAACTCTTCCGGAGTTTTTGATACTAACTCCTTTAAAGTATTAATGTTTGCAAAGATAAAGGAGTTATCAATACGAAAAGGTAGGTCTAATGAATGCACACTAGAACGGAGAGTGGCTTCTAGAATCCTGTCTTGTATAACAACTTTACCTGTAGGGTACTCAGAGAGGGATAACCCTTTGGCTGATAATGCTCTTTGTACTTCATTAAGCATATGTTGTTTGAGATTCGGTAATTGTAAAAGCTCTTCTGGCGTTATTGATATCAGTTCCTCTATAGTATGGATATCCATTTTTTTAAGGATTTTATAAAGTTTAGTGGAAAGACTTAGTGATTCCACTTTAGAAGGGTCGGAAGCAGAGAGGGATAACCCTTTGGCTGATAATGCTTCATTTACTTCAGCAAGAGAATTTCTGCCAACACCATGTAATTGTAGTAAAGTATATGGCTCCTGTGATGTTAGCTTTTCTACAGTGTGAATACCTCTGTCTTTAAGAGTTCTCCTGAGTTTAGCAGAAAGACTTAATGATTCCAATTGAGAGGGGTCAGAAGCAGAGTCATAAAGAGATAAACCTTTTTTTGCTAAAGCTTCTTGTATTTCTGTAAGAGAAGTTTTTCCAAAGTTATGATTTCGTAGCAGTTCCTCTGGTGTTATTAATGTTAACTCTTCTGTAGAACGGATACTCATTACTTTAAGAGTTGCTGTTACGCGCATAGAAAATCCAAATTCAGAAAAAGCGTCTTCACACACTCCTGCTGATACGAGTGGAGTGATTAAACATAATAAGATACAAGGGCATGTATTTCCGTTTCTTAGTGAAAACATGCCTTTATATATCAAAGGCATGTAGCAGGGTATAGAAAAGTTTTTTTAAATATAAGATTTTTCTAAAAAGAGTGTAAAATATTCTTACCTTGTGAAAGGGTGTGTAGATTTACGAAAATAATCATGGATAAATATCAAATAGAAAGTAATCAAAATTAAGAAAATATGAAAAAATCATCATTTGGAAACCATAAATGTTACGGAAATACGATATAATTGGTATCTTTATGAAGAACAGATATAGGAGCATATATAACTGATGACTATTAAAAAGGAAATATATCAATTATCTTTAAAAGAACTATGTGAAAAACTGACTACGGGGGATCTTTCCTCTTTGGATGTAGTTAATTGTTATATTGCACATATTGAAAGGGAAAATCCAAAGATTAATAGTATTGTATCCTTAAAGGCGAGCCGTGCCCGTTTGTTAGCTCAGCAGGCAGATGAATATTTCAATAAGTTCAAAAAACCTTTGGGTCCCTTGCATGGAGTGCCGTTTACTATCAAAGATGCTTTTCGGGCTAAAGATTTTAAGACATCCTATGGTGTTCCACCCTTACATTATTTAAAAACAAGGAGCAGTTGTGATGTTGTTGAAAGGCTTGAGAAATCAGGTGCCATTTTATTGGGACAGACCAATGTGCCTTTTTCTTGCTTTGAATGGCAAACTCGTAGTCCCATTTATGGTTTAACAAAAAACCCTTATGATATGGAGAGAACTTGTGGTGGTTCTTCCGGAGGGTCGGTGGCAAGCCTCGCTATGAGGATGAGTCCATTTGAAATTGGCAGTGATATTGCCGGTTCCATCAGGTATCCGGCACATTGTTGTGGGGTCTATGGCTTAAGACCTTCACATGGCAGAGTTAGAAGTGATGATATGGGGCCTTCTCTGCGTTCTTCATTTAAAAATCTTATTTCTGTTGGACCTCTAGCTCGTTCTATTGAAGATTTGGAATTAGTTCTAAATGTTATTGCCGACTTTGAGAAATTCAATGGCTCCAAAAAAAAAATTAAAATTGGATATACACTTGAGTGGTCCGGAATAGGTGTTGAGCCTGAATCAGCTAAATTAATAGAAAAGGAACTGAATAATCTAAAAGAAAAGGGGCATGAAGTACAGGAGGTTGAAATCAATATTGATATGAAAAGAGCTTATTGGATTTGGGGAGTCATCTTAGGTTTTGAATGTCGCTTAATACTTCCTCTTTTACTTAGATTTGGATTTGGCTTATCTTTTTTTAATTGGTGGTTTAACAAAGTACGCTTCCATTCTGACCCCTTGACTAAGATATTTGAAACCGGATTATTTGCTTCTAAACTTGACTATGAGAAAGCTCTCGCGGAGGCTTCTGAATTACGTCAGGAATTTGATCAGTTTATGAAAAAATATGATGTTTGGCTAACCCCTGTTTCTTCGGGACCAGCCATTAAGCATCAAAAACCAGGTAAATCGCTTGAGCTTTCCGGGAGAAATATTTCCTATTCTGATTATTTAGGAAATTTTCTTTGTCCTACGGCCCTTTTTCATCATCCCATTTTAACTGTTCCTATAGGGCGTACTCATGCGGGTTTACCAATAGGAGTTCAGTATCATGGTCATAGGTCAAAAGATGAAGAGCTACTTAGCGTGGTAAAATCATTGATACTAAAGAGAGTCTAAAGAAACAAATACATCTTTTTTTTCTAAATATTAAAATAAATTTGGTCTTTTTAGCTTACTGTGAATTGGATTCACTTGTTTGAGAGCCGTTTATAATTCTGTATGTAACACTGGAGCTAGGAAATCTCATATCAAAGAGCCTTGAAATTACAAGCCTGCGGTTTATATGTTGAGTTGCATAGTCTGTAATGAGGCCTTCATTTCTCATTTGTGATAAAACTTTTTCAAAATCGGGAATGGTCATCTGATGAAGTCTATTTCTTTTTTCATGATTTCCGAAATCAACAATAATTAGTCCTTTTGGTTTTGTCACTTTGGTTAATTGTTCTATCCAGAGTTTTGTTTGCACGGGATTAAATATTCCTACTACAGACAGGGAAATAGTAATATCCGCAAAAGTGCCTCCCAGCTTTTCCCATATTTGAGGGGGCTCAAAAGGAGGGGCTTCATGAGGGCTCTTTTGTGGAGATGTTGCTAAGGGGTGCATTCGTAAGAATCGGTGTTCAGGCACATCGTACAAATGATGATCCACTTTAGGTGGTCTATCTGTGAAAGTGTTTACAACAAACGCTTCTTTTGCCCCCATTTGTATTCTGGCGTATTCTGCAAAATTATAGGTAAAGTGACTGCCTACATCTAAAATAACGGAGTCTTTAATCTCTTCATCTGTTAAACCGGTTGTTTTTTTTACTCTCTTAATGTGTTGAGGTACATATAATAGATTCGACATGTATTTAGAATAAGCTTC
>JANQSX010000129.1 GCA_028279085.1 Bdellovibrionales bacterium | reverse complement strand
TATGTTGAAACACATAGTTGTTCATCCCTTTTGGATTGGCAGGCGCGTAGAACAAACCTCAGATACCGTGATACAGAAGAAAAAGTGCATTATTGTTATACATTAAATAACACAGCTATCGCTCTACCTCGCCTTTTGGCTGTTTTCCTGGAAAATCATCAAAAGGAGGATGGGTCTGTTTATATCCCTCCAGTTCTTAGTTCTTATCTAAATACTTCTTGTTTGAATCCAGACAAACAGAGAGAGTTTGAGAAAAAAGGAAAAAATGCTTAAGACAAGTGTCTTGAAGCACGACTTAATATATATCCTATTTTTTTTTATATACTAATTCATATAACTTAAAGTGCCGATACTTAAAATAAGTGGGGTCACCATCAATTTAAGTGTTGAGGCATATTAATGAAAAAAAGCATTCTTTTAATTCCTTGTATTGTCTTTTTTATGTTCAGTTGTACGGACATTACCACAGATGGAGATGGAGAAGATGGAAGAGGCGGAAGATCGGGTCGCAGAAGTGGTGATGGACGAGATGGTTCGGGAACAGATAGAAGAAGTCCGGTAAAAAATGTTTGTGAAGGTGAATCATACACTGTTTATTCATACGATGACTGTCCTACAGATGGTAAGAATCAGGGAAAAGACCCTAGTAAGACTCAGTCCAAACATCCTGTGGATATTTTACTTGTCCTTGATACATCACATTCTATGTATTTTTATTTAAACTATGCATTTGAAAGAAGGTTTAAAAACTTTATTTCTATTATTAATGGGTTGGATTGGCGCATACTCTTTACTAACGCCGGTTATTCAGGCGATGGTTTCTTTTCCTTTTTAAGTCAGGGTATGGATGGTGAGGCAATGAAATTGGAAGATAAATATGATATTTTAAATAAACGTTATTTGGATCGCACTGTGCCTGATTATGGAAATGTTTTTAAGTATACTATGACTAGAAAACCTCATCGGATTCATGATCGTGGAGGTCATGTCAATGAATGTGAATATCCTCCTTATTGTCAAGGAGCGGAACAGCCTTTACGTGCTCTGCACGCTTCTTTCAAAGCTAATAAGCATTTAACCAGAAAGGAAGCGGATTACGTAGCTATTATTATTAGTAATACAGATGAAAATCCGGAAAGTGATGTCGCTGATATCAAAGAAAAAGAGATTATTGATGAATTTAATAAAGTTTATGGTTCCGGAAAAAGATTGATGGTGTTGAGTTTAATTGTGTTGCCGGATGACAGTAAGTGCAAAAAGGAAAATGATGATCGTCAATTCTGGTTTCCGGAGTCTAATCTAGCTAAACAAATAGCATCTCTAGCTCCAAAAACAGGTGGAGGTAATTTTAGTATCTGTTTAAAAGATTATTCTATTGTCGCTAAGTCCATAGTGAGTTTAGCAAATCAATGAAGATGACTGGTCATATTTTTGTGAATCTGATCTTGTAATTGTTTTATATCATTCTTATTTATTCCTGTTGTTTCCACTGCTGGCAGGTATTCCACAATCACTGTTCTTTTCCATGCTCCGATATTAAAAAACCAGGAGCCTTTAGGCATGCACTCTTCCGCCTTGTGAATAATAACCGGTAGGATTTTAACTTGGTGTTGAAGAGCAAATATAAAAGGTCCTTTTTTAAATCGTCTCAATCCTTGACCGGTATGTCTAGTTCCTTCAGGGGATAAGGCAAAGCAATCTCCTCTTTTAATCCTTTCTTTTAGAGAAGCATATAAATGATATACTTCTTTGGGGTCTTTCCTATGGATAGGTATATGTCCCACTTTTTTCATAGCAAATCCCAGGAAAGGAATATAAAAAAGATTTTTCTTTGCACCGAAGTGAAATCGCTCGGGAGTGGTTTGAAATAAAGCCAGAATATCCACATAACTACGATGGTTGAACATTATAAGAAAAGGCTTTTTGGGTATATTTTGTATGTTTTTACTCTTTACTTTTATCCCGCAAAACCATAAAAGACCAAAGCCCCAAAAGCGCATAGCCTGATAGCTTTTTTTCTTGAATCCTAATATTTCAAAGAAAAGAATAATAGCTATGAATAGGAGAGTGAAAAACACCAACCAAAACCAATGAAAAATAGCTCGTATATAAGTTAATATAAGTAATATTTTTTGCATGTTTTTTTAATTTATCTTATGTATAGACCAAATACAGTTAAAGGTAAAAAAAGGTTGTGTTTCATTAAAAATCAGTGAAAGAATAAAATATATTTTATAAATAAGGTAAAGAAAAATAATGTCTAAAATTATATTAACAGGAATTAAGCCCACTGGAATGCCTCACTTAGGCAATTATATCGGAGCCATTCAGCCGGCTCTTGAATTAACAGCGGATTCTTCTGTTGAAAGTTACCTGTTTGTAGCTGATTATCATTCTTTAACGACAGTGCAGAAGGCTCAGGATTTGAGTGAAATGATTTATCAAGTGTCTGCGGCTTGGCTGGCTTGTGGTTTGGATCCTGAAAAAACTATTATTTATCGTCAATCTGACATTCCCGAATTGTTTGAATTGAATTGGATTTTATCTTGTATGACTCCTAAAGGTCTGATGAATAGAGGACATTCCTATAAGGCCCTAGTTCAGGCCAATCAGCAAGCTGGCAGGAAGAATTTAGACAGTGGTATTAATATGGGAGTTTATAATTATCCTATTCTTATGTCGGCGGATATTTTACTTTTTTCCGCTGACGAAGTGCCTGTTAGTGAAGATCAAGCTCAACATTTGGAAATTACAAGAGACATTGCTCTTAAGTTTAATCATGTATTTAAAACGGATTTATTAAAACCGCCAGGAACTTTAGTAAAAACACAATTACTCCCAGGCTTGGATGGAGAAAAAATGAGTAAAAGTAAAAATAATCATGTTCCTCTTTTTTGTTCTTCCAAAGAACTTAAAAAAATTATTATGAAAATTAAGACGGATTCTTCAGCTCCTAGTGAGCCTAAAAATCCGGAAAAATCTATTTTATTTTCCATGTATAAAGCTTTTGCTTCAAAAGGCAATATAGAAAAGTTAAAACAGAGATATCAGCAAGGGATTGGTTGGGGAGAGGTTAAAGAACTTTTATATGTATGTCTTGAGGATCATTTGTTGGAAAAAAGAAAAGTATATGAGTCTTTAATGATGGATCAGAAGAGAATAGACGCTATTTTAAATGAAGGAGCTAAGAAGGCTCGTGAAAAAGCTAAACCTCTTATGCAAAAAATCAGGAGGACTATTGGAATCTCTTGAAAGGATTCCGTCATTCTGTAAATGTTCAGTAATTCGCTGACAAAATCACTTTTTGCTTTATCTCCATCAAAGCCAGCCAAAAAGCTCGAACATGCGTTTTGCTGCAGAACAGACCTCCAGTCGTTCTGCACCAAAGCCGAACTCGTTTTTAACTGGCTTTGATGGAGATAAAGCATTTATTATGTTAGTGTGTTCTTGTCAGCGAATTACTGAATACATATAGGAAATTGGTTAATCAAGTTGTATAGTCCAAATGGAGGTCACGATATCGTGACACACGATAACTAAAGGAATAATAAAATGAAATGGTCTGAGACAGGAGTTAAAACTTTAAGAGAAGTGCCAGCGGATACAGCACTTCCCAGTCATGCTTTATTGGTGCGAGGGGGTTTTATTAAAAAACTTTCCTCCGGTCTTTTTACTTATGGTCCTTTCATGGTTCGTGCCATTCAAAAGTTTGAAAATATTGTTCGTGAAGAATTAAACAAAAAAAATTGTGTGGAAATTCTTATGCCTATGGTGCAGCCAAAGGAGATTTGGGAACAAAGTGAACGATGGGAGTTATATAGTGATCTTTTGCAAAAAATGAAAAATCGTTCCGGTCAGGAATTTTGTTTAGGTCCTACTCATGAGGAAGCTATTTCCGACTATGTAAAAAATAATATTAAAAGTTATAGAGACTTACCTTTTTGTCTTTATCAAATTCAAAGTAAGTTTAGGGATGAGATTCGTCCACGCTTTGGTCTTATGAGGGCTAGAGAATTTATTATGAAGGATGCTTATAGTTTTGATTTGGATGAGGAAAAAGCTAAAAAGAGTTATGAAAAAATGCGATCAATATATCAGGCTATTTTTTCCAGATTAGGTGTGCCTTTTCGTGTTGTGAAAGCGGATAGCGGAGAAATTGGCGGGGATCAATCAGAAGAATTTCACATTCTGGCGGATCACGGGGAAGATGAGTTGCTTTTGACAGATTCTTTTGCCGCTAATAAAGAAGTATGTCCGGTGTTTTCTTCTCCTGAAGCATCTACTGTTAAATCCACTGATGAATTGGAAGAAGTTCATACCCCTGATATAAAAACCATTGAACAACTTTCTCGATTTTTAAAAGTTCCGGAAAGTAGTTTAGCAAAAATTTTATTTTTATCCTGTTGTTTTCCTTCCGGTGAGATAAAAAATATTGCCGTATTACTACGGGGTTCAGATGAACTTAACTTATATAAGTTGAAAAAGTGTCTGAAATTGGAGAAAGAGCCGGTTTTTCTCACAGATGTGGAGATTAAAAAAATGAGTGGTGCTAACCCGGGTAGTTGTGGTCCGGTGGGGCTTTCTATTCCTGTTTACATGGATCGGGAACTGAAAACACTTTCTTCTCTTATCACTGGTGCGAACAAGGATGATTATCATGTAAAAAATGTCGTTCCGGAAAGAGATTTTAAAGTGCAATCTGTAGGGGACTTTCGTTATGCCAAAGAAGGAGATATGGGACTGGATGATCAGTCACTTCGTTCGTGTCGGGGTATTGAAGTTGGTCATGTTTTTTATTTAGGAGATAAATATTCTAAAAAAATGGATGTTTTTTATTTGGATCAAAAAGGAAAAAAACAAACGGTAAAAATGGGTTGTTACGGTATTGGCATTACCCGAACAGTGCAGGCTGTAGTAGAACAGAGTCACAACAAGGATGGAATAATATGGCCTGTGGCGATAGCTCCTTTTTCCGTGCATATTTGTTTATTGGATCCAAATGATAAAAAAACAGTTGAATGGGCAAATAACTTATATCAATCTTTGCAGGAGAAGAAAGTGGATGTTTTTTTGGATGATCGAGATGAGAAACCAGGAGTGAAATTTAAGGATGCCGATCTTTTAGGTTTCCCATTAAGAGTTAATGTGGGTGCTAGAGATGGAAAAGCGGGTTTGATGGAACTCATAGAACGTCGTACAGGAAAGCGTGAAAAACTTTCCTTTGATAAAGTGTTGAATCGGGTTTTAGAGGTAATAAACATGTCATTCTGAACTTGATTCAGAATCCAGAAATAGTTTCACACATTCACTGGATTCCGGCTCAAGGCCGGAATGACGAGCTTCGCAGGAATGACGAGCTTTGCGGGGATGGTGAGCTTCGCGGGGATGGTGAGTTTCGCGGGGATGGTGAGCTTCGCGGGGATGGTAAGGGATCAAAGATGAAAAAATTACCGGTGTATGTAGCATTAGATTTGGATACGGAAAAAGAAGTTATTTCTTTGGCTCAAAAGATATCCCCTTATGTTGAAGGTTTTAAAATAGGTCCTAGGATCGGGTTAAAAAACGGAGCTTCTATTATCTCAAAATTAAAATCTCATGGAAAAGTTTTTTTGGATTTTAAGTTTTTTGATATTCCATCCACTATGTTGTCTTCCGTTCAAGCGGCTTTTGATTTAGGGGTTGATATGCTTACTGTTCATGCTTTGGCCGGAGAGGAAAGTTTAAAGCAATTGGCGGAATTGGAAAAACGGTTAAATGGACAAAGAGAATTTAGGATTTTAGCGGTTACAATCATTACCAGTTTTTCAAATGAAAATTTACCTGCCTTGATGCAAACACAGTCTATATTTTCTCATGTGGAAAGTTTATCTGACTTAGTAATAAAAAGTGGTTTAAACGGCCTTGTTTGTTCGGGAAGTGAGGTGACTTATTTACGAAAAAGATACCCTGATGCTTATCTTGTTACTCCAGGTATCCGATTAGATATGAACTCGGTACAAGATCAAAAGAGAGTATTTACCCCTCGGAAAGCTATTGAGGCCGGTGCTTCCGCTTTAGTTATAGGGCGTTCTATTTATAAAACAACAGATCCTGTTGGGGTGTGTACTCAGTTGCAAAAAGAGCTATCTCCTTTCTTGTAACGGATTTAATCTGTAAAATTGTTAATAGTATAGTCTTTGTGAAATAAGGATGTTGAACAGTGGTTTTTAAAAGTATTTTGTGTATAAGAGTTATTTTACTTTTCAGTTTATTTTTTAGTGTTTTTTCTATTGAGGCAATGCCGCTTTTATTTAATGAGAAAACGGAAGCTGGTTCTTCTACAAATTGTGATAAAGGTTGTTCAACAGAAAATGACATTAAAGATATTACTGATTATCATGAATGCTTAAGAAAGCTTAACTCCGATGAATGTCAGGCTGTAGATAAAACACAACGTATAACCTGTGAACCGGCAGACACTTCTTTACAGTCTTATATTATGGAAGGTGCTTATACTGCAGTTTCTTGTGTTGAATTTTTTGGTCAATCTTTTGCTTTTTTGTTTAAACTTTTATGGTCAATTGTAAAATTTCTAGGTTCTTTAGCTGTAGATACTGCATCAAGGGAAATGTCCGCCAGCTACTTATCTTCTGTTAAGAATTATGTATTTATTGAATTTTATAAGGCTTATATGAAAGCAGATGGAAATCAAATGGAAAAAGCTTTACAGGCGCTTTATAGTGTAGGAGGGGATAATTTAAATATGATTTTTTCCGGCATTTCCGATTTTTTGGAAAGGCAATACGACACCTTTTATTGTTATAATAATGTTACTCGCAATGGTTTAATATGCAGTATGCTGGTTGGTGTGATATTACCCGGAGGTTCTCTGTTTAATGCGATAAAAGTTAGTAGGGTAGCGGGTCAGTTGGTTTTACAACCCGCTAAAGGCACAAGAGGCCTGGTTGATTCTTTTATAAAAGACAGTTTAAAAGGGCGGTCAGTTAAAGTTCTGTCAAAAAAAGAATTACAATCTCTAATATCTAGTTTCTATAATAAGATGCACAGTCGTATTATTGGTTCCTCAAAGTCTCTGTCAAGAAAGGCACAAAATGAAATCGCTGTATTTGTTCAAAAACTGGATAAAGATGCTTTATATTCTTTTATGGAAAAGCCTTTTAGAGAAGCTATAGAACAAGGGAGAACCGGCTCTTCTGTGTTTCCCACACTCGTAAGTGGTTTGTTGATAGCCAATGCAGGGGTGATTTTGTCAAAAGAAAGTCATCAATTTTTAGTGAAAGAGGTGTCGGATATATTGGCTACTGTTTATGTTGATGAAAAAATGAGAAATGAAAATCAATAAAAAATCATCATTTCTTTTTTGATTTTTTGTTAGCTTCTATTTTATACTGGCCCGGCTTGAGAATGGAGGAAGATATATATGTTTAATACGGTATCTGAGTTAATTGCCGATCTGAAATCCGGACGGATGGTTATTATTGTAGATGATGAAAATCGGGAGAACGAGGGTGATTTAGTTTTACCAGCCGACTTTGTTGATGCTGAGGCTATTAATTTTATGTCTCTTCAAGCCAGGGGGCTTATCTGTATAGCACTAACTCATGAGCAAGTAGAACGTTTAGGTCTTTCTTTAATGGTGGATCATGAGAAAAATCTCTCACCTAATAAAACAGCTTTTACAGTAAGTGTGGAAGCGGCTTCCGGTATTTCTACAGGTATTTCCGCTGCTGATCGTGCACAAACTATTAAAGTGGTAGCCGCCACTACTTCCGGTAAAACGGATATCATTACCCCTGGTCATGTGTTTCCTATACGTTCTCATAAAGGAGGGGTATTAAAAAGAGCAGGTCATACAGAAGCCAGTGTGGATTTTTGTCGTTTGGCCGGACTGAATCCGGCAGCGGTTATTTGTGAGATCATCAATTCTGATGGTTCTATGGCAAGAGTTCCTGATTTAAAAAAATTCTCTGAAGAACATAATATTAAAATTGGTACTATTGAAGATCTCATTCATTATCGTATTACTCATGAAAGTTTTGTAGAAGAAAAAATATCCGTACCATTTCAATCTGATATTTATGAAGGGTTTACTGTAAGGGTGTATCAAGATAAAATTAACAACCTAAAGCATTTGGTTTTTTCAAAAGGAAATATTAATGATAAACAACCGGTTTTAACTCGTGTACATTCTGCCTGTTTAACAGGAGATTTATTCGGTGGACAGGTAACAAGGAGTGGGGAGTATCTTCGATATTCTTTGGAAAAAATTAATCAAGAAGGAAAAGGAGTGTTGATTTATTTATGTTTGGAGAGTATTGACGATCGTTTAGTAAACCGTGTAAGGTCGTATTTGAATTACAATAAAGAAGAAGAATCTGTTAAAAAGAAAAAAAAGTCTCTTCCTTTAATGATGGATGAAAAAGATTATGGAGTGGGAGCACAAATTCTTCGCTCTTTGGGAGTGACAAAGCTCCGTTTACTAACCAATTCCAATCAAAAAAGAGTGGGTCTTAAGGGATATGGTTTGGAAATTGTGGAAACAGTGCCGTTGAAAGTGAAATAAAATATTTATGAAAAACAATGTTTCTATAAGTGCAAAAGTCGGTCTAGTCTTATCTGTGTTTAATTCTGATATTTCAGATCGTTTGAAAAAAGGAGCTTTGTCCGAGTTAGAGGAATCAGGTGTAGAAAATTTTGAAATAGTGGAAGTGCCTGGGGTCGTAGAAATTCCCTTGGCGGCACAGTGGCTTTTTCAAAAAGATTATGAAGTGGTTATTGCTTTGGGGTCTGTCATTCGTGGAGAGACTTCTCACTATACAGCTTGTTGTCGCTTGGTGGAACAAGGCTGTATGCAGGTGCAGCTTAAAATGAATCGACCGGTGATTTTTGGTGTATTGATGACAGAGAATAAAGAACAGGCTTTGGCTCGTACCGGAGGAAAAAAAGGGCACATAGCTTGTTCATCTGTAAGGACAGCTTTG
>JANQSX010000127.1 GCA_028279085.1 Bdellovibrionales bacterium | reverse complement strand
TTCTGTATCTTTTCTACTCCATTTTCTAGTAGTATAAATAATTCTCTGTTCCCACTTAACTCCCATTGTTTCAACCCAGGTTTCTCCCAAGTGTTTTTTCGCAAAGCTCACAAATGCAGAGTTAGGTGCAATAGAATCAGAGGAAAAACCATCCGGACAAGCAAAAGAAATAACCGGAGAAGAAACAAGAAGAAAGAATAAAAAAAGCAAAAAAGATCTTAAAAAAGTCATATTCACACCACTTTTTTTATATAAGAATTAAGAGTGCGATGATAATATAAAGAAAATATTATTTCTATTGTATATAGAGTTTTCTAATAAACTTCTATTAAGTGATGTAAAATTTACAATGATAATTAGCAACTTAATAGATTATAGGTATCAAATATGTTAAATTTCAATTATGATGAAATATCTACATGAGTGTAAACAAATAGTAAAAATCAGTCATCGTTTACATAAAGCGGGTTGTTTAGCAGCCTGTGATGGTAATATCAGTATTCGTGTGGCGGAAAACATTATTCTTATCACTCCCAGCGCTCGTCCCAAAGCATTTATTACAGCAAAAGAAATCGTACAGATGGATTTAGAGGGAAATTCTCAGGAGGGAAAACCTAGTAGTGAAAAACAAATGCACTTGGCAGTTTATCGTAAAGCTCCAAAGGCAAAGGCGGTTATTCACGCTCATCCTCCAATAGCTACGGCCTGGAGTATTGCCTACCCTGATTTAAAAGAACTCCCTTGCGACAGTTGCTCTGAATTAATTTTAGCCTTGGGAAAAGTACCTATTGTTTCTTATGCCCGTCCGGGAACAATAGATATGGGAAAAAATTTGGAGAAATTTTTACCAAAGAGAAGAGTGATGATTCTCAGCCGACATGGTTCACTCACTTGGGGAGAAAATATTGAAGAAGCTTATTTTGGTCAGGAGCGGCTGGAGCATTCCGCTAAAATGCTTATGTATGCTTCTTGCTTAAATAAACTGCATCCTTTACCTAAGGAAGAAGTGAAAGCCTTGGAAGAGATGCGAAAAAAATTAGGAGATAAAATATTGTGAATTAAGTGGTTGTTGTTCTGGATTCCCGCTTTCGCGGGAATGACGATGTTAGCGGGAATGACGATGTTAGCGGGAATGACGATGTTAGCGGGAATGACGATGGTGGAGAGATATGATGAAAGATTTTGAATATATAGCTCTTCGTTTGAAAAACAATACTTTGTTTGTGTTGGATCAAAGGCGACTTCCACAAAAAGAAGTGTGGATCAAAGTACATAACCCTGATGAAATGGGGGAATGTATTTTAAAACTTTGTGTAAGAGGTGCGCCACTAATTGCTATAGCTGGCATTTGTTCACTAGCTTTGTTTGCCAATTCCGGTGTTGATAAATCCACTCTTAAAGAAGCGGCGGAAAAACTAAAAGCCACGCGACCCACAGCCATTAATCTCAAAAAAGCCGTAGATTATGTAATGGCAGGTGATCCCAATCCGAATGAAATAACACAGAGAACAGAAGAGCTTATAAAAAAAGAAATAAAAATGTGTGAAGATATAGCCCATTTAGGCACTGACTTGATAAAAGAAGAAGAGTTTCTAATTACTTATTGCAATACAGGAAGCCTTGCCACTCCTGGAATAGGCACAGCTTTTGGTGTTATCCGAAAAGCGCATCAAGAAGGAAAAAACATTAATGTGTATGTTATGGAAACGAGACCTCTTCTTCAAGGAGCCAGGCTTACTACATGGGAGTTAAAAAAAGAAAATATCCCTTATACTCTTATTTGTGACAATATGGTGGCTAGTCTCATGTCATCCGGAAAAATTCATAAAGTGTTAGTAGGAGCGGATCGTATTGCTATAAATGGAGATGTTGCCAATAAAATTGGTACTTATGGTTTAGCCATTCAAGCTCATTATCATAATGTGCCTTTTTATGTAGTTGCACCTCAAAGCACTGTTGATTTTTCCTGTGAAAAAGGAGCGAATATTCCTATTGAACAAAGGCCGATTAGTGAAATAGAGGGATTGTCTTTTAAAAAAGAGAGATGGGCACCGGAAAATAATCAAAGCTTTAATCCAGCTTTTGACATAACACCTGTTTCTCTTATCACAGGGTTTATTCTAAATACAGGTGTTTATACAAGGAAGGAAATACAATCCGGAACACTTAAATATCTGTACTAATTTTCATTTATTTATCATTCTCATTTTATTATCATCCTCGTTTATTTTTCATTAGTGAGAAAAATTTTCAAAATCTTTACTTTTTCTTGCACTATTATTAGTTCTCATATTTCTATGGTGACAAGATGAAAGCGATGATAAAAATATTATTACTATTTATTGCTATTTATATGTACTTTTTGTGTTTGCCAGTAATGGCGCATACTCATTCTCATTCTTTTAGTACTGATAAGCCTCAGCTTATTAAAGATATTTATGAAAGGGCTATGGTTCTTGCTCCTGAAGTGTTGGAAGCGGCGGAAGGTTCTATAGCTCAACCTTCTGTAAAAGTAGGTGGACACATTGTTGTTTTAAATTCCGGTTTTTGGGAGTTAGTAAAGGGATGGATTCGGTTGTATCGAAGTGAGCTTCAGGAATATTGTCCTTGTAATATCAATGAGAGTGAGTTGATTCAACCAGTTAAAGATCGTATAGCAGCCGGTTTTTTTTATTCTAAAGTAGGAAAGCCATTATTAAATTTATCAGAAAGTGTTGTTGTGGGTTCTTATGGTCTATCTGCCAAATATGGGAAGACTGCTTTGATGTTAAAAGCATCTGCAGAAGTGGCAGAGACAGCTCTTTCTATTTTTGTAGGAGGAAAGGGAGTGCATATTATCTGCAATGTGATCGATGCCATGATTCTCTTTCTATTCAGAAAATCACAAATTTATGTGCGTGTTTTTGGTAATAGCAAAACCATGAATCAAAGTAGATTATTGATGATGTTTCGTTTAGCCTGGTTGAATCGTCTAATGAGAAAGGCTCAGAAAAAAGTTTTTTTTCATTTAGAATCAGTGGATATAAATGAAGAAGCTCTTTTAATTGTGGACAAGGAAGGAGCTAGAAAAAATAAAAGAAAAAATTGGCTTAATACTATATCTAAAAAAGCCGCGCCACTCTTGGAAAAAATAAAAGCTTTAGATGAACGTTTGGAAAATGAAGAGCTTTCTGAAAGAAAAAGAGCGAAATTACTTAAAAAAAGAAAGGCTCTTTATCAACAAGTAGATAATCTTACACAAGTCTCCAGAAAATCTTTTTTTGGCAAAAGGTATAAAAGATGGTTGTTATTACGATCCAGAAAAAGCAATTCGGATTATTTAAAAGGGAATAGTTTTCCAGATAAAGCTACTGCGAATAATTGGCTTTGGGCTTTATCTGTTCAAGAAAATATTTTAGAGAGATCGCTTATAGAACATGCAGAGATGGGTAATACTTTTCCAGTACGTGAAAATCTATCTGTACAGAATGATACAATCCGTTCCGGTTTATCTAAAGAGTTTGTTGAAAAACTAAATAATCATAATGTGGATCGAACACAACATATTTCATCTGTAGAAAGAGTTTTGATGGATGTAGAAAATATTTTTAATCCTTCTTTATCTATCAAAGAAAGGTATTTGCTTGTTTCTATTCTTGAAGTTGGACTCGCTGGATTTTTTGAACATTATCTGCGTTTAATCTATCGTGATTTATTTCAGTCTGTAGAAGGTATTGATATATGGGGAAGAGCTAGATTACGTTGGAGGCTGGATCGTTTTATTTATTATGTTTTTACTTATTCTGATTTTTTGAGAACAGTTTCCCTTATAAAAAATAAGAGTAAAATCAGTCCTTATAAATATAAATCAATGGAGAATTTACTTTTATTTTTTAAATTTTTAGATCAATTAGCACAGTTTTCTAAAGAAAAACATACTAAAGAAGAATTACTTATGAAATTAGATCGAGAGCTTTTACATATTAAATCTTTTCAAATTCATAGGGAAAAAAGAACAGCTTTTTCTTGGATTCCTTTTTCAAGGCCTCTTCCTTGGTGTCGTAATTTGGTAAGTGCTGGTTTATAGGAAAATGTAAAGAAAGAACATGATTATGAGGAACGTAACTTTATTATTTTTATTATTTTTTTGTATTCATAATTCTGATGCGTTTCTTAGTTATTGTATGAGGGCATTTTCAAGTAAGAAAGATTTCTTTTCAAGTATTTATGATCAGGTAAATAATCCACTCACAAAAACTCTCATAGACAGTTATCAAGTGGCTTATGAATTAAAATTATTTGATGGTAAAAGACAAGTTAAAGAGTTTTCAGAAGGTTTAAAAGATATGGTGGAATTTTTAGAGCGATCTCCCACACAAAAAGAAAGGGAGGTTTTAAATAATTTGAATATTTCTATTGATATGTTGATATACAGAACTTCTGAGATTATGGAGTTTGTTAAACAATCATCACCGGAAGAAGCTTTGTACTTCAGTAAAGTTACACAGGCCGTTTTTTCGATATTTAGTAAATATTTACCTGTGATATTAAAACAAGATCTACATCAAACAGAGTGGTCAAAAGTGAATCTTATTTTACAAGAAGTCGTTAACTTTGATTCACGAAACCCAAAGTTTTCTCTTTATAAAATAGAACGAACCATAGAACGATGGTATTCACTAAGGGAATGGATTTTATGTCGAATGTAGTTGTTATAAATATAAATATAAAAAAGGAGTTACAGTGAAAAATAAAATGCGCAGAATAATAATAAAACACCTAGACTATATGAATATAAAACTCATAATTGTATTTTTATGTTTTGTTTCCTGTGGAGAAACAAAAGTTAATTTGGAGGAAGAAGCAAATACAGGTGATCCTGTTTCTGTCCTACAATTAAGTCCAGAAGAAAAAGAAGAGATCATTACCAATGATTTATTTTTAGCTGTAGTGAATAATAGACCTATTGAAGAAATAGATAAAATTCTTCTTTCTACCGGTTTGTCTGTTACTTCTGTTAACAAAAGAGGAGATACTATTTTAGGAGTGGCTATTCAGTTTAAACACGGAAATTTAGCTATTTCTTTATTGAAAAAATATCAATGTATAAATTTAGAGCATCAGAACAAAAAAGGGGAAAGTTATATTTATTTATCTGCTAAATATGGTTATGAGGAACTCATTCATCGTATTGCCGGTAAATGCTATGAAAATGATATGTTTGATTTTATAGATTATGAATTTTCTGACTTAGATCCTGAGGCAAAAAACGGAGAAATTGCCATCCATGTTGCTCTTAATGGTGCTGTTGCGACTGCTTTACATTATGAATATTGGAAAGGTACTTTGGAATTTCCTTGGTTTACTTTTTATAAGGGAAATAAGGATGGAGAAACCTTTGTACATACAGCAGTAAAAGATAATCGTATTAATACTATAGAATGGGCTGTCCGTACTTATTGTGAAGAAGGTGAATGGGAAAGATCGGACAGTAGTTGGAAACAAGTTCCTGCCTCTGTATGGCATCAAGTGTGGAATTGGCTTCAAGCTCATACAGCTAATGTAGATCAGCTAGTGAATGAACAAGATGCAGAAGGAAATACGGCTTTGCATTTAGCAGCTTTTTCTCTTGATATACCGAATATTCGTTTGCTATCCAGTTGCCGCTGGATGGATTTTCTTGTTGAAAATAACGAAGGTAATATTGCATTGCAGGTTTTTTTATTAAAGTTGGATCCCACATTAAAAAGTCATAACCAGCAGATAAAAGAGACTTTTGAGTTCTTAGTGCGTAAGGAGACCTATCTTAAAGAGTGGCTCATTAATACAGCTACAACAGTGGATCATCAAA
>JANQSX010000125.1 GCA_028279085.1 Bdellovibrionales bacterium | reverse complement strand
TTCTGTATCTTTTCTACTCCATTTTCTAGTAGTATAAATAATTCTCTGTTCCCACTTAACTCCCATTGTTTCAACCCAGGTTTCTCCCAAGTGTTTTTTTGCAAAGCTCACAAATGCAGAATCAGATAAAACGGAATCAGATGAAAAACTCTCCGGACAAGCAAAAGAAACAGTTGGAGAAGAAACAAAAAGAAGGAATAAAAAAAGAAAAACAGATCTTAAAAAAATCATCCAAACCTCTTGATTCAAACAGAAATAATATTGGGATAAGGATTATATATTAAAGAAAAAATGGCTTCTATTGATTTATATAATATTTCTAAAAGACCTTAATTAACGATGTAAAAATTACAACAAAAGTGAAAAACTTGACAGGATACATAGGTAGGTTGATTTTGACTGGAAAGAGATCAGCTACACAGAACAAGTTTTAATAATAAAGTTTTCCAGCCATATATGGGATGATACAGGAGAGGACTTAAGAGCTTCATCCGTAGCCTTTAATATTTCTATAGCAGAAAGAATTTTCTTATCTGTCCATAGTTCCGCCTCTTGTATGTAATTGCGAATAAAAAATCGGGAAACTCCTGTTTTATTACAAAGAGTTTGCTCTGTATGACCTTTTTTTATACCTTCTTTTATCCTGGCTAAAATACGAATATGACGACTAATTAAAGCCAAAGCACCTACTTCATTTTGATTGTCCTCTAAAAGCCGCGCCAAACACAAGAGTGCAGAGGAGAGATTTTTTTGTCCTATCGCTTTAGATAAAGCGAAAACATTTTCAGGACGGATGCGAGGAACCACATTTAAAACATCTTCTTCAGAAATATGTGTATTAGGTTCTAAAAAGCTTTTTAATTTTTTAACTTCTGTTTCCAAGTTCAACAAATCATAACAAGCATATTCTTTGAGTAGTTCCATAGCCGAACGGGAAAAAGATAACCCCTCTCTCTCCCCCATCCATTTAATCCAGATAAACCACTCTTCTTCTTTAGGAGTCTGAGCTAACACCACTTCACAACAAGACATAAGCTCTTTAATTAATTTTTTTCTTTTATCCGGTGTTTCAGAAACAAAAACCAAAACAGAACTTTCCACCGGCTTACTCAAAATAGGCTGAAGAGTTTTCCAGTCAGACTCTTTTAAACGATGAGCCTCTTCACACACAATCATTCTTTTTGTAGAAAACACAGGAAGTGTTTCTACCGATTCACGCACTCTTTCCGGCTCCATTTCAGAGGCGGAAAACACTTGATAATTAAAATCTATAGATTCCGGGGTCAAAACACGAGACTGAATTCTCTTCAAACTTTCCTTGATTAAAAAAGTCTCTGAACCCATAACAAAATACAAAGGCGAAACTTGATTGTTAGAAAGCTGTTTTTCCAGATTTTTTAAAGTTAAAGGCATTTTTTACTCAAAATTTAATTGTTTTTATATTATGGTCTTACCATACTTTTTGTCAAAAAAGATAACATTATGGATAAAAACACTCATACAAACTTTCTACTCCTTACCCCTGGTCCTGTTCCCGCTTCCTCATTCCTGTTACGAACACTTGCAGAACCCATGATTCATCATCGCTCGCCGGAATTTGTAGATATTTTAAAAGAAGTGAAAGTCTTATTAAAAAAAATCTTTCAGACAGAACAAGAGGTATTAATCCTCAATTCATCAGGAACGGGAGCAATGGCCGCCTCTCTCTTAAACACTTTATCTCCTGGAGATACTGTATTAGCCCTTTCTGCCGGAAAATTTGGAGAACGGTGGGTGGAAATGGCAACTTCTTATAAGCTAAAGGTGCTACAAATAGAAGCTCCTTGGGGTGAAGCTATTTCTCCTACAAAAGTCCATACTATTTTACAGAATAACCCTCATATTAAAGCCGTATTGGCACAGGCTTGTGAAACTAGTACAGGAGTTTTACATCCTGTTCAGGAATTAGCTAATTTGATTAACAATCAACCGGATACCTTGTTTATCTTAGATACTATCTCCGCCTTGGGTGCGGTGAATATCCCGATGGACAAATGGAATATCGATATTATGATTGGAGGGTCTCAAAAATCTTTCTGTCTTCCAGCGGGAATGTCTTTTATTGCTTTATCTCAAAAAGCATGGAGGTTTAACGAAAAATCCAAACTACCTGTATACTATTTAGATCTCAAAAAAGAAAACAAAGCTCAGACCCAAGGGCAGACAGCTTTCAGTACTAATGTCAGTTTTATTAGGGCGCTCTATTCGTTTCTTTCACCACTGGAACAAAAAGAAGGACTCAACAAACTGATTCAAAAAAGTGAAACACTTTCCAAAATGACTTTACAGTTTTGTAAAAATTTAGGCTTAACTGTATTTGGCCACCCCCCTTCTCCCTCTGTAACCAGCATCGCTTTGCCAAAACACATTGATGGAGTAAAACTGAAAAAACAAATTGAAGAAAAACATAAAGTGATTTTTGGAGGAGGACAAGGACAACTAAAAGGACGAATTATACGAGTAGGCCATTTAGGAGATCTGTCCATTTCTGATCTAAAAAGAGGATTGAAATGCCTCGCTATGGAACTACATTCTTTAGATCCTAAGCTCATTAACAAAAAAGATGTGGAAACTTTCTTTTCAAAATGGAATGATTATATTAACAAGCATTTTTGAGGTTTTCTTATTTATTTACGGATTTCGGCCTGCGCCGGAATGACGAAGAGGCAGACAATATAATAAATCTTAAAGAAAGGCAGTAACAAATGAAATTACAAGCTATAAGAGAAATTAAAAATATAGAGTTTAATAATTCAGATACCTTGGTAATTTTTGGAGAAGTTTTTCCAGGTGGATATGTCAGTGGACTTATCCAATCAGCGAAAGCCAAAGGAATGAAAGTAATTTACTCCACAGTAGGCAGACGGGATTCAGAAGGAAAATTAAGAAAGCTTACTCAAGAGGAACTAGAGTCTCAACCAAAACCTTTTATAAATATTCCTTTAGAAGCCGGTTTTGATATGGAACCTTCTCATTCAGGAGAAAGACCGGTTGATCTATGCCAAAATATTAAACTAAAGGAATGGGCGGATGCTTCACTTAATAAAGACCTAATGGAAGAATCTAGAAAAAAAGCAATTAATTCTTTCCGACAAAGAACGGAACAATGGCTAAGTGAGTTAGCACAAATATTACCTGAGCAAGGTAATGTACTTATTGCTCACACAATGGCAGGAGGAGTACCTCGTACAAAAATTTTATTACCGGTTCTCAATCGTGTTTTAAAAGGAGTAGGGCCTCGCTTTTTTTCTTCCGAAACTTTTTGGAATTCAGATCTAGGATGGCTTTGTGAAAAAAATTTTAACGAAGTCACCGCTCAAACTTACCGACACCTATTGGAACTGAGTCAATCTTTAAGAGAAACACTAAATAAAGCCAATCGGAAAATTTTTTACACAGCTTACAGTTATCACGGCACAGAAGTATTAGTAGGAAATCAATACCACTGGCAAAGCTATGCACCTTATTTACAAGGTTTTGCTAAATTGGAATTAGAAAAAATCTCCGAAGAATTTTTTAACGAAGGCATACAAACTTGTGTATTTAATGTACCGGAAATATTAACTAAGTCTAGTGCTGTTTTTCCAGGAGTGGAAATTCCTCTGTACACAATTTTAGGAGCTCTAAAAAAAGATGGAGGAAAAAACGGTAAACAAATTGTATCTCATTGTTTAGAAAAAATGATAGAAAATGCTTTTCACACAATTATGGATACAACAAAAAAATATTTTGAAGCGGAAGCTATTAAAAAACAATCTATATTTGAAAAATGGCCACAGCATAATAGTGCTGAGCACATGGAAAAAATGCTTCACACTTCAAAAACTTTAGCTAACCTTCATAAGGATCCCCAGCAAAGTATCACTCCTTTTCTAAGTGAAATCTTATTCAAAAGTTGTGGCAGTTTAATACTTCAGGAAATTTATCAACATAAACAACCTTTTTGCTGGTTAGGCCATGATGTTATTGCCTCCGATATTAATGAAAGGTAGTTGCATCATCAAATGTTACCGGTTCTGAAGGCATAGGACATTCTTTAGAAATTCTCTCTTTTTTCTTATCAAGGAATCCTTTAATAATAGTGGAAAAAACTCGTGTGAGCTGTATACGATCCAAAAATAAATCCCAATATTTCATATTCCAGCTTTTTAAAATATCATGCAAACTAAGCTCTGCAATTGCATACCACTTCTCATAAAACGCTAAGTCTTTACTTGTAGGTAAAGCTTCCTTTTGAATAACATAGGCATATACAGCCTCTCCTAAATCACCTGATTCCCGACAAAGCAAATGGACTAACACACGAGATAAATAACCTTCAAAAGTAGGAAAAGCAGCCCATATTTCATCATGTTGCACAACCAAGTCCCCGTTTAAGTCATAGCGATTTATTGTGGTTTCCACAAAATACAATGCCATAATAATATTTTTAAAATTACCACGATTCAGATAAATTGCATCCTGATACTCTTGTTCTGTTTCATAAGAAATATGGATCAGAGATTCCGCAAAATTCTTTTTTTGCTCTTCACTCATTGTTTCCACAACTTTTTGAAAATCAGGCATATTATTCATTATCTTTTTCAAAGCGGGTATCAGATACACCCGTACACAATCTATAGCATATTTATTCATCTCTTCCGATTGATCCTCATTATGTGACGATGAATGACCATTATTATTTCCACATCTACGTAACATGATCTTTTCCAACTCTTGCATAGAAAACCCGAAAGAAAATGCATAAGCTATATATTCTGTAATTTCATTAGATGTGAGATATTCCTCCTCATTCCAATCCAGGTTAAAACCTTTTGTGGTGGTTATGAGCATATTCGCCGCCATAAATTCCGCTTCTCCTTCAGCTAAAGTTCGTCCTTCTGTTTTTTGGAACCAACCCATGTCTTCTGCAATAGGGTTAAAATCAATAAAAAAATTCTTTAATTCTTCTTGAATCATACCAGGACTTTCCGGATAGTTTTTTTCATATCCACTTCTTAGCATTGTAGCTATCAGATAATATAAATTATAGATTGTCAGGTTTTTATAATCTAAAGAATAAGAAGATTTAAAATAATTCATTTTCTTTTTATCCACACTGTCTGTTGTTTCCACATCTAGATTCTCTTTATTAGATGAAACAGTTGCATTGTCTGTTTTTGTGAGGTCCTTCACTCCTTCACGGATCAATTGATGTTCTGAATCAACTCTAAATAGAGCATTGGAAAGGTGTATTTTTCTTCCTTCCCTATAAAGAGGTTTTAATAAAAGCATCTGACTGATAATATTTTTTCCTTTAGAAAGCATTTCTTTAGAAGAAAAAAAAGAACTCATTTCATTAGATTCCAACAAATGTTCTTTAAGTACTTTTTTGCTAAACATATCATTTAAAAAAGCTTGTACTCCACTCCAAAGTTGTACCATTTCTCTCATTTTTGCCATCTGATGAGATGTTAGCTCAATAACTCTATATCTACTTTTATCCACATTAAAAACCTTTCCAAACATAATAAGTAATATCTTATATAAAGATTCATCTCTGATTTTTTCCGGTATAATTTTTATTAACTTCATACTAGAAGTTAATCTTAAAAAATCAGACTCTTCTATAAGATGTCCCGAATGATTTTCCACGGAAAGAGATAAAAATTCCAGCAAATCATTAAAGATCACAGAAATATATTGAGTTCCTTCCGGAGAGATAAGAGCACTATGCTCTTTTAAAAGAGAGTAATTCACCCCAATAGAAATAAGATAAACATAACCTAATAAAACATCTTCCCACTCACTTGGTTGAATAACTGTATCTGAACCACCTACTATAAATTGTTTAAAAGCCGAAAAAAAAGCAAACTTTTGATCCAAATGATTATATCTATAGTTGAAAAAGACATTGATTTCCCGCAAAAGAGCTTTTATATCCGTAATAAAATATGGATTGGAAAAATTGTTCAAAAAAATGGAAATACGACCTATTGATTTTTTTAAATCCTTTTCAATAGTGTTTAAACGAATTTTATCACTCAATTGCCTTTTATCGTACGGAGCATTAAATGCTTGAATATAGGGTTGAAAAAAAACAGCTTCTTTTGTTAGCACCTCTATAAAAGTAATAAAACGTGTAATATCCGTTTCTGTTAATTTATCCTCCGGTCCGCCGATAATAACTGTTTTCAACCGTATCATCTGCCGTAAAAGAGCATCATTAATAGTTTTATCTTGCAGAAACAAATCCTGAATAAACTTTCTTAATTCATTAGGTGTGAATTCTCCTTTTTTTCTACCACGAACACGCTCTTTAAAAAGAATCAAAGCGGTTTTTAAACAATTAGATACCTGGTTAATCTGCTCAGAAGTAAGTTGACCTTTTTTGTACAACTCCACTTTCTTATTGATGCCATTTAAACAACCAACTGAAAAACCTTCGATATTGTTAGAAGAAACCTTTTCTCCTATACGCAAATTACAGCCAAGTCCTATACAGGCAAGTAATAAAAGTAATCCTAAATTAATTAATCTCATAAACCACCTTAACTCTTACACGATCATTATGTTTGTATGAATTAAAGAAACCCTGTTTCTTTGTATTACCAACACCCAAAATATTAATATCAGACTCTAAACTGAAATGAGAAGTAAAATGCCATTTAAATGATGCATTTAACCAGTCTCCTTTTTCGGGAATAGAGTGCCAATAACTAACACCTACTAAAAAAGATTGACTCTTCCATGTAAATTGCCGGCTATAAGCAGAAAGAGCAAAGCCGTGATATAGCTTAAACCGATTAACATTTAAATCTAATGAAATCTGATTATCCTTTTCAAGTTCTGTATTTTTTGGATTAACAAACTGAGAATAAATAAAATTAAACCTTATTAACTGAATAGGAAAAAAATATTTTTCAAAATTCAATTCAAAGTGAGAAGAAAAAAAGAGAGCTTGTGGCAACACAGGCACAATCCAATCCTCCGGCACTTTCGGTCGACGAGGAACTTCATGAATAACTGAAAAAACTGTTTTAAAAAAATCTCTTTTCAATCCAAAATCCATTGAAATAAGAGAATGTTTAAAAGACTGATATTGAATAACACTATTCACTGCCTTTTTATCTATAGAAAAACCTCCATCTATTTTAAAGTAAGTTTGATTAATCGGTTTATAGGCATAAGCTAAACTAAACCAATCACTATCCTGACTTCCAAAACGAAGACGGACGGCTAAACTGTCATTTAAAATCACATTTTTCAAATAAGGTTTTTGTAACCAATAAAGAGCCTCAAATCTCTGGCTAAAAATAACAAAATTAGATTGAGGAGAAATAAACCAACGGCTCCTCGATTGAATATCTCCCTTGTTAATATCAACATAAGGCTCCTGATCCGGAAAAAACAAGCCGGACAAAAAAAGAGTAAATAGCCATTTACCTTTTTCAATAGTAAAAAAAGAACCAACTAAACCTTTCTGTTTAGATTGAAAATAATCCCAATTAATTCTACCTTGCCATAAACCCAAGCCCCATATTTCATCCATAAAACTCCAGGATTCCGTAGAAGTTTGTCCTGTCTCAGATTTTTTTTGAACCCCTTTACTATATAATTTCTTCTGATTACCTAAAGCAAAACTAAAATTATAATCACCAACAATGTTAGGTAAGTAATAAGCCACAAATAAATCAGGCACTGATAAATAATGTTGATTACTTTCATCCAGGAAAAATAAAGACGTTACCTCAGCCCCATAAGACCAGGAATCAAAATCTTTATAAGATTTAAAATCCAATCCAAGATCAACATAGTGATTTAATTGCCCCTCCAAATCCGTATGAGTAAGATAAGAAGAATATCCAAACGACAAATCTAACTGAGCTTGTGATTCAGGTAAAAACACAAAAAAACATATAAAAAGGATATGTTTCTTTTTTAAGAAAATATGCAACATTTTCCTCCCTTAAAAAAGGTCTTATTTAACACCGGTTTTATGGAAAATACAGCCTATATGAAAACAAAATTTACCAAAAGATACAGATAAATTGCAGACTTCAATATGCTGGAAAATATACAAGTATAAAAAAATTACATTTCATAGCTTTTTTAACAATATTAAAATCAATAAAAATTTTACAATTCGTCCATTTTTTTTAATAATAAGTAAAAACAGAGTCATTATTGCTAAATAACATAAAAATTTACAGTAATATAATATAGTTAAAAGAGAAATGCACCTTATTAATAAGACAGAAAAGAGTGAGATAAAGAAATAAAGAAATAAACAACTAAAATAACTAACTTTTATATTAAATAATATTAAACAGACAGGTTAAAAAATACAGATATTTAAAGCAGAGCGATAAAAAGTGACCATATTTTACTAAATTGTGACTATTTGTTTCCAAATTGATTTTTAAGCAGGAGTTTATTAACAGTAATGTCCCCCTTTTCTACCCTCTTTTTTCTACTGTTCCTTTTATTTCCTCTAACCGGAAGGGCTGATTTTCCATGGCCTTCTGAAAAAGGAGAAACAGATAAGACAGAATTATATAATTTGCAAATAAAAACACATGCTATGAATTTTTTTACTGAAGATTACTTTCGGTATTTTGCAGGTGCCAATTTAAACATTATTCATCCTGTATTTGAGATAAAAACAACTTACGATTATAGTATTACTGAAGACTACCATTATTTCCGTCCTTCCAATCTCAGTTTAAAATTCACAGTGCCAAACGGACAATGGATTATAGGTAGAAAGCCAATACAATGGGATTGGGCTGATCAATTTTGGAATAGAGGTCTATGGCAGCCATCTTACGCTGATGATACATTACGACCTCAGTGGGCAGGATTGACCGGAATTTTCAGAGAGTTCAATTATGAAGAAGGACAAATAACACTTTTCGGCTCCGGTGTTTTTATTCCCGACTCCACCCCCCCTTTTGAAAGTAAAAACGGTAAATTAATTTCCGACAACCCATGGTTTACAGCTCCTCCTTCTTCCACAAATCTAGAAGAAAACACTATTAAACCTTTTTTTATTGTTAAAGAAGAATTAGGTCTGAAAGACTTATTAAAATTTTCTTTGGGAGCAAAAGCTTCCTATAAAGATTTTTATATAGCCTATTCTTATAAACCTATGAACAAGATAAGAGTAAAAAGTCAATTTATTATGGATGGTTCTAAAGAACTAAAAGGTAACCATAAAACAGGATATGAACAGAGGTTTCCTTTAGCACCTGTGATTTTACAACATCATTTGCTAAGTGGAGGATTGGATTTAGCAAGTACCGATTCCAGTAGTGATGAATTACAGAACACAAATTACCGGTTAAAAGTTTCATTAACCTATAACCACCCTGAAATACATGATTTGCAGGATGTTTCAGAGATTTTCTTCCAACATCAAACAGAATTACATAGTTCAGTTAAAGGGGAAATTCATGTAAAAGATCCTTTGGAGGAAACGACCCTACACGTATCCTATACACATCAATTTCTTCTGGGAGATAAACGGGAAAATACTTTAGAAAAAGTTTTCCCCGGTATAAAACAAGAGTTTTTTCGTGATGATCTATTTCAGTTTTCCAGAGCAGCCAGTACAGGAATAACTCATAGTATAAAGTTTAATAAACAATACGAAGCTAAAATTAAAGCCCGCCTTATCTACCATTTATTAAAAGAGTACTTTTTGTTCTCATTTTATAGCTCACTGACTTTTGACAACTCTTTTTCTATATTTATTTCAGGTGATCTTATTTTTTCCGATTTCCCTTTTTCTTTTAAACAAACAAAAGAAGATATAGGAATTTACACAAATAAAAGTCGTATTTTTGGAGGTCTAAGCTATGACTTTTAAAAAAAGTTCTATTTTTTTTTTATTATTCATAACAGTCCAGTGTGTTCCTGTATTTGCTCTATCCCTTGGAGAATCCTGTTTCAAAAATAACAAAAATTTTATTACTCGTTATTTTTCCGGTCAATCCAACCTAAGTGAATTGGAAAACTTTTTTAATTGTATAGATAATAGTATTCAGCTTTTTCTTAATCATACCCGCACCGCGAACTCAGGTTATTATACACAGATAGAGCTAAGAAGAATCATGCAATATATAGGCATGGGTCTTACAAAAGCACAAAAGATGAGCATGAGCGAATCCGAATATATTGCGAAAGCTGAACAGATCAGTAAAACCATATTCAATCTTAAAAGAGGTTTTATTAGAGGAGATCCGAATCGGCTTCACTTGACGGAAATTAATCTTTGCAAAAAAATCCTTTCCATTCTCAGAAAAAGAATGAGGGCTATGCATTCATCTATGCCTATACTAACTGCCATTTTAAATAAAAAAAATATTAGTAGGAAGCAGTTGATGCAAGCCACTGATACTATGAAAACAAATTTTATCACTTTAGGTAATGAACTGTCTAAACTGTCTTTTTCTTCTAACTTATCTATTTTAAACCAACTGCCGGAGGAGATACAAAAAATCGGTTTTTCCAATACTAATTTACAATATTGGAAACCGGCATTGCGTTTATTAGCTCAATGGAAAAATATGTTTCTTAATTCCCAAAAAAATATCATTCAAAAAAAAGATTGGCCGGCTTTATTGGACACTTTTGGCCAAATGGCTGCACTTTGGTTCTATTACAAAAGATTTTTAGAAAGCCGATCTCTATTGGATTTCCGTATTATCCAACACACACAGCATTTTATATCCCACTCTTTGAACATAATTCGGAAAGCACAAAAACAATCCGGAAAAAACAATATCTTTCTAAGTGATATTGATGAACTGGCCCGCAGAGTATGGTTTTTACCTCATTTATCCAAACCTATCTTCCGTTTGAGTTTACGTTCCGCTTTTTGTTTTATTATTAGTCCACTAAAAACCAAACAAACTTGTAAATATAATACAACAAACGATATAAACTCAGAAAACTTTATAATCCATTTTTCTGATTTAACATTCACTATCACCGACACAAAAGAAATATATGAATCCTCTTCCGGAGACAAAAGTGATAAGATTCAAAAAGAACATTGGGAAATACTCCGAAAAAATTTAAATTCATGGATCAAAAGTGAGAATACACTGAGAACAACATCTCAATTGCCCACTTCATTTGGGTCTCCTCAACAATGGTTAAAAAGAAATATTAACATCACCTCTGACAAACGAATATCATTCTATGAACAAAGAACTGATAATACACCTCTTTTGAGTTCTTTAAACTGGCAGTCTCATTTAATGAAATTAATAACCTCCGCCTACACGGAAAGAGAAAATCAAGTAACCCCAAAGTTATGGAATACTATGATAAAAGAATGGACAGCTTTTAGTATTGCCCTCTACAAAGATATGAAATGGCAACACTTTCAAAGAATAGGTTTTCAGATTTTTAAACACGGTGATTTTTTAACATCTTATTCCAATGGAGATAAAATCCTGCAAGAAGAGGAAATTCTAGAATTATTTTCCTTTTTCGCTTCCTCTCTTAGAACAATTATCTACACATTAGACTCAATGCCGTCCTGTAGCAGCTCAAAACCATACCATTTAACAGCTTCCTGTTTTTGGAATAACCTACAGGATTTACCGCCATCCGTTTTTGCCGGATTTCCTCAATTGATAGAAAGTCTCTCCAATAATGAAGATAAAAAAGTAAACTACATAAATCGACTAAGTTCTTTTTACAGTGCTCAAGAAGATATCTCTTTTAAAAGTTTATTTGAAATGTTCCTCTTCATGCATTATCAAGAAAACACAATGGAAAATCTGGACCAAGATTACTCTCAACATTTAAGCACAAGAGAACTGGAACCTTTGCTGCCTGTATTTGAGCAGACTCTGATTAATGATATGCCTTTTGTTTATAAAACAACAGACGCTTTTGCTTTTATCACATATTTGTTCCACTACAGTGAAGTACCCATCTTCAGTGACACCAATAAGATTAGTTCTCCTATTCGTTTTAGTAACTGGTTACTGCAACCTCAAAAATGGCAATTACAGATTGATAGAGAAAAAATCCTGCACACATTATTTTTAATAAACAAAAAACTTGGAAAATAATTTTTAGCTGAATTAAATAAGTTATATATCACTGTTAATGCTTGCTTCACTTTCTTCTGTATCTGGATTTTCAGAATCAGAAGAATCTCCAAAATCAAAAATATCAGTTGAGAAAGGCACACTGACCGAAAGAAGAGCAGAAAATATATTAAAATCATCGGAACAATTAGCTGATTCCGTACAAGTATAGTAAGCCCATTGCAACTCCACATTCAATTGAACATAAAAGGCAGATAAATAACTCAGTCCCGCTCTCGCACCATAACCTTGATAATTAACATTTATACTTTCTGCAGGAATACTATAAAAAATAGTTCCATAAGCATTAAATAAAAACGGCAAATCCACAGATGTAAAAACACCTAAGGAAAAGGGTTGAAAAACTTCACGCGTCTTGGAATGCTCAAAAGTTGAACCGGGTCCTGTATCAAAACCTGGACGAGATGCTTCCGAACTGCCTGATCTCATATGATGAATACCCGAACTGGGAGCATAATGAGTCCAGAATAAATCAAATCCTACACTGATAGGCATAAAATTATAACCAAAGCGGCCCCCCAAACTAAAAACCATAAAAAGAGAATTAGGAGAGGAAGGAATAGAAGATGAATAAGCACCTCCAGCATTAACATAAGGCTCAATATGAATCTCCGCCTGTGAAACAGGAATAAAACATAAGAAACTCAAGAGAATGATATATTTCATGTAATGCTCATTTCTGAACGAATATTAATAGTGAATAATATTTATTGTTTTTTTCTTTCCCTCTAAGTAAAAATTTAGATCAGAATCTAAAAAGAAAAAACATTCTTAGTAAAAAACTTGTCTTTACCTAAACAAAAGTCTTAAAATCAAGCTATGAATATCCAAATTACAGCTGAGATGCTTAGCAACATTTATAGAAAAAGCCAAAAACACATAAACCATGCAAAAAAATGGCATAAAGCTCCTATGACTCTAGCTGAGAAAATCCTATTCGCTCATTTGTGTGAACCTCAAAACAAACAAAAAAGAGGCATTGGCTTTTTATCTTTACAGCCCGATCGTGTTGCTATGCAAGATGTAACCGCTCAAATGGCTCTTCTGCAATTTATGTTAGCTGAAAAAGAACAATCTACCGTACCTGCCACAGTACATTGTGACCATCTCATACAAGCTTGGAAAGGTGTAAAACCGGATATGCAAAAATCACTAGAAGAAAATAATGAAGTGTTTCAATTTCTCTCTTCAGCCTGTAGTCGTTTTCATATTGGATTTTGGAAACCTGGAGCCGGCATCATTCATCAAGTGGTTTTGGAAAACTATGCTTTTCCAGGAGGCCTGCTTATAGGAACAGATTCTCATACTCCTAATGCCGGAGGCTTAGGAATGCTAGCTGTTGGAGTTGGTGGAGCAGATGCCGCTGATGTAATGGCGGGACTTCCTTGGGAAGTAAAAAATCCCGGTATTACCGGTGTGCATTTAAAAGGAAAGTTACAAGGCTGGACTTCTTCCAAAGATATTATTTTAAAGCTACTGGGAATTCTTACCGTAAAAGGGGGTACTAATAAAATTATAGAGTATTTTGGAGAAGGCTGTCGCTCCTTAAGCTGTACAGGTAAAGGTACTATAACTAATATGGGAGCTGAACTGGGAGCCACCTGTTCTGTATTTCCTTATGATTCATCCATGTCAAAATACCTAACAGCTACCGATCGCTCCGCTCAAGTAGAAGTCATTGAGAAATATAAAGAACTTTTTTCCGCTGATCCGGAGGTGCTAGAGAACCCTCATGCCTTTTACGATGAAGTGATTGAAATTGATCTTTCCACTTTAGAACCTCAATTGGCAGGCCCTCACTCTCCTGATGCAGTTCACTCTCTTAGTGAAATAAAAGAACTTTGTCAAAAAGAAAAATGGCCGAAAAATCTTTCCGCTGCACTTATTGGTTCCTGCACCAACTCTTCTTATGAAGACATAGGTAGAGCAGCCCATATTGCCCGCCAAGCTCGTCAAGCAGGGTTTAAAATGCCTCAACATTTTTTAGTGACTCCTGGTTCTGAATTAATAAAACAAACTATAGAAAGAGATGGTTATATAAAAGATTTTGAAGCCATCGGCGCCGTCGTATTGGCTAATGCCTGTGGACCTTGTATTGGCCAGTGGAAAAGAGATGAGTACAAAAAAGGTCAAGTTAATACCATTGTGAATAGTTTTAATCGTAATTTTCGAGGAAGAAACGATGCGAATCCAGACACCCTTTCTTTTATTGCCAGCCCTGAAATCACAATGGCCTTGGGTTTAGCCGGACGCTTGGACTTTAACCCCCAAACAGATCTTTTGGAAAGAGAGAATAAGAAACTAAAACTTCAAGCTCCTGAGTCGGATATACTTCCACAAAATGGTTTTGTACAAAACAAAGAAGGGTATATACCTCCTAAAGGAAAAAATGTAAAAATTATAGTAAAAGAGGGATCAGACAGATTACAACTTCTAAAACCCTTTCCTCCTTGGAACAAAGAGGATTTTAAAGGTTTACTTATTTTATGCAAGGCTAAAGGAAAATGCACAACAGACCATATTTCCCCGGCTGGATTCTGGCTAAGATATCGTGGACACTTGGATCGCATCTCCGACAATATGTTACTGGGAGCTACCAACGCCTTTACAGATGAAAGAGGAATAGGATTTAACCAACTAACAGGAGAAAAACAGCCCTTTTCTAAAATAGCTCGCTATTACAAAGAACAAAAAAGAAATTGGGTGATTGTTGGTGATGAAAATTACGGAGAAGGTAGTAGCCGTGAACATGCAGCTATGACTCCAAGGTATCTCGGAGCTAAAGCAGTCATTGTGAAAAGTTTTGCACGTATCCACGAAACTAATCTAAAAAAACAGGGTGTTTTACCTTTAACTTTCACCCAATCAAAGGATATAGAGAAAATCAGGGAAAAAGATCAAATAGATATTTTAGATCTGGAAAATCTTACACCTGGAAGCCAACACAAAGTATTAATAAAACATGAAGATGGCTCACAAGAAGAGTTTTCAGTTTCCCATTCCCTGAGTACTGAACAAATCAAGTGGTTTCAAGCCGGTTCTGCTTTAAACTTAATGAGAAAACAAAAAGGAAAACTGGAATAAACAAAATAAATATATTATATTTCAAATAAGGGAGGTAGATTATGCAAGAGAGTCTTTTTTTCCTGGCTGAACAATTGTTTTTTTGTATATTTATCCCTTGGGGTCTTTCCATGATAATCCAAGCAAAGCTTTGGATTAAGTTAATAAAATTCCTTTATTCCCGAGATACAGAAACATTTAATCTTATCTGCCTTATAAGTGGTGTTGTGTATTTACCTTTTGCTGTATTTCTTATTCTCACTCATAATGACTGGGAATGGAGTCCTTCTGTAATCGTGACTGTTCTCGGGTGGATGATGTTTATTAAGTGTTTTGTGCTTATTTTGTGCCCGCAATTAGCCTTGAAATGCAAAACCCTCTATAGTAAAGATGAATCATTCTTAAAATGGTACTTAAGAGGGTGCGGAGCCATTTACACCCTCTTAGGTTTGTTGGTGGCTTCCAATTTTTGGGTATATTAGATAATTTGTCCTATATAAGAATATATTGATCGAATTCCAAAGATGTAGATTATTCCGTTTAATAAAGAATAAATAAAATGAATGAAAACAGGACTCAAGTCAGTAATACCTGGTTTATACATTTAAAAACCCCTACAAAAGTATTATAATAATCACTCTTAAAATAATGATTAATTCAAAAAATAAAAAATGAATAAACAATTATTTAAAAAATTTCATAGTGTAATAAAAAAAAAGACATTATTTCTTTTTTCTAAACAAAAAACTTTATTTTTATTCTCTGTGACGGTCGGTTTGATTATTTATATTTATGAAGGTTCTTCCTCGACTTGCTATGACATAACTACCGATCATCAATGCCCTCAATCAAAACCCAATATAGGTTCTAATAGGGACAGTGTTAAAAACCAAAACTTGGCGCGAAATTATCGGATACAACGAGTAGTAAATACTTTCTCAGAAAAATTATCTTGTAGTAAAACGAGTACTTTTTCAGAACAAAATATTATTGATATTCATTGGGCAATTGAGAAATCACAACTAAGTGAACGTGAGAAATTCGTATGTGAAATGGCAGTTGAAATAAGAAAAAAAATGAAGGACATTTTGGAAGATAGACGGTTTATGAAAAATTATATAGAGCAAAAGCGAGCGAATGCTGATATTAAAGAAGAAGACAAAATAAAAATGACAGGTTTACTGATACAATACCGTTTATTAAAAAATAAAAGTAATATTTGTGATCCGTATGTAACCAGAGCGGGAGAGTGTTATTTTTCTTCCGCACGATTTGAGATACCAGTAGAAATATTTATCAAAATAAATGAATCAGCTTTGAAATATGTGAATCAAGAAGGAGAGCCAAAGAAATGTTTATTTAATGGAAGAGAATACCCGTTAGACAGTGAGCAATGTGAAGACGAAATTTTATCTCGTGTACAAGCCATTCCAGCCCCTTTGATCTTAGCCCAAGCTGCTCAAGAATCAGGATGGGGAAATCCAGACAACAAATGGGTATCTCAATATAACAACCTTCTTGGTTTACAAATCCAGTTTAATAATCCTCCAACAATGTCTTGTTATAAGAATTGCAGATGTACCGGTTCGGAAAAATCACGTTGTGCTCTGAAGTTCACGGATGTTGGTGGATGCTTTCATGAGTATACTATGCGGTTTAATGCTAACCCTCATCAAATGTACCAAGAATTTAGAAGAGCCAGAAAGAACCTCAATAACATAGATGACATGGGTAACATAATATCCCAATGCCAAAATGCCAGAGCATTAGTTCCTTACTTAAAAGATTATGCAGAAGAGAAAAGATACGTGCACTTTATTTGTGACAGATTAAACGAAAGCATTTGTGAAATATTTAAAAAATGTCCCAACTATCAATTGATATAAAACTGTTTAGCAGTTTACCTAAAACTCTTAAATGAAAAATCATCTTACACATTTTGTTTTTTAAATGTGATTAGCTCCTATAAAGTTCTAATAAATATTGAAGATTATATTTTTTGAGTCTTGTTGTTAATACTTCAACACCCCAATCTTTTTCCCACTGTTTTAACTGACTTATTTTCAGCCGAGAAAAGCCTTCTAAATCCTTCTTCATCCTCTCTTTCGTAGCTTCTCCTCCGATGTAGCTTTCCACATACTCCACCACTTCCTTTAACTCCGAAAGCTTGGCATCAGAAAAACCTCGTACATTCTCTTTCATTCTCTGTTTC
>JANQSX010000094.1 GCA_028279085.1 Bdellovibrionales bacterium | reverse complement strand
ACTCCGAATTGAGTTTTGCAAAGCCTTTGATCTCCGTGGGACAAACAAAGGTGAAATCCTTGGGATAAAAGAATAGAATGATCCATTGGCCCTTATATGTTTCGTTGTTAATGTCTTTAAAAGCTGTTTCCATGTCGTTGGAAACCACCGCTTTAAGTTGAAATTGTGGAAATTTTTCTCCAAGTCCTTTCATATTCCCTCCTTTTTGTTTAAAGTTTCAAATCCAAGTCGGATTCCTCCTGGGTTCTGTCACAACCCTGTCGCGACCCCACGAATTTAAATATAGTGGAGCTTTTATAATGTATGAAATATATTGTTTTTATAGTACGATAGTTTTTATGTATTAACTTCAAGTCCTTGGAGTGACTGCAATTTATGCCAAGCCTCACTCAATTGAGGGCCAAAACAATTGTGAACAAGGACTTTTGTAACCATTGGGAGACATGTAACATTTATAAAAAAATATTATTTATCATATTTTTACTTTATTCTTTTTCTGTATTTTCAGAACCTTCAAGGCAGTGCAAGACGGCTTTTGAAAAAAGTAAAGTTACTACATTCCCAGAAAAGTTAGTAGATGGGTTTAGAGCCGTAGTGCTTGCACCAATAACAAAGGGGCTTGCACCTAGTAAATTATTTGTTGAAGATATCATGGCTATAGTAAGTAGTGTGGATTACCCTCAAAATCAAAAAGCCTTTATTGAAAATCACATAAAAGGTAAACGTGTTTTGGAGGTTGCCAGTGGGGGTTTTACCGAACTTTCCCATTTTTTATTAGAAGCAGGTGCAAAAGAAGCTTTGAGCACGGATTTTGTTCCATTAAAAACAGGACAAGATAGAAGGTTATATCTCAGAGGAAATATAAAGAGAGAAAGGGTGACCCGACAAGTGAAAGAGGATTTAGGAGGGTTCGCCGATACAACTATTATTACATCTGTTTTTGGAGCTATTGGATATAAGGAGATAGAAAAGTGGCTTGTACAGTTGTTTATAGTTACACGACCTGGAGGGACTGTCTTTCTTGATTTTCTATTATACGAGCGTTTTCCTATAAATATTACTCAGGAAAAGTTTGAAGGTACTTTAGACAGCATGAAAGAAAGGTATTTGATTAGAAGTTGGAAAAGGGCTGAGGGGTTAAATACATTTTCTTATGAGTACCAAACAATAAATAGGAGCCGACCAAATTCTGTTTCTTATAAGCTGGTCATTCGATAAAAATATTGTTCTTAAACATGGTCAAAATGGGGCGATCGACGGGACTTGAACCCGCGACATCCAGGACCACAACCTAGCGCTCTACCAACTGAGCTACGACCGCCATATAGAATAAATTTATACACCAAGCATTAAAAAAATCAACTTTTCGTAATGAAAATATATCACTTTTGGATTTTTATAAATTGTTTTAAAAGCTAAATAGACAATTTTGAGCATATTGTTTTCACTATATAAAAAACAGTATACAGTATATAGTTGTAATTGATTTAGTTTTGAACTTTCCGGTCCTCTTTTTATCTTCCACAAAACTGTGGAACTAAAAAAATGTCGGAATATTTGAATTCAGAAAAATACAAACATTGTAAGTGGACCTTTATTTCATAAACTATGAGTCAACAGCAGGTAATACAATGCTAAAAAACATAAAATTTCTTTACTGGCTTTGCCGATTAGGAAAATGGGGGTCGCGACACAAATGGGGAGGACTTTTTGTTGTTGTACTTTTCACTACACATACTTTCGCACTT
>JANQSX010000074.1 GCA_028279085.1 Bdellovibrionales bacterium | reverse complement strand
CATGGCCTATATGTAGATTTCCATTAGCATAAGGAGGACCATCTACAAAACTAAAAAACTCTTTGTTTTTTCTTTTATTGATGAGTTTTTGATAAATATTTTTTTCGCTCCAAAACTTGATGAACTGAGGTTCTTTTTCCGGTAGTTTGGCTTTCATGGGAAAATCGGTTTTCGGAAGTTGTAAACTAAGATTTTTTTGTTCAGACATATTTTATTTTCCTTAAATATTTTAAAATATTATACACACTACTTGATTTTTATCAATTTATGAATGTGTAAAATAGGTTTCTATTCTTCAAATATCAATTGAATTTTCTGATTGGTTTCCGAATTTTCCTTTTGTGAGGGGGTTATCTGTGTTCTATTGGAATCTTTTTTTTGAAGAGGAATTGTTCGACTAACAACTCCTTCCGGCCAATTAAAATCCTTCTTAGACAGAGAAGAAAGTATTTTGTTCATAAAAAATTCCCAAAGAGGTAAAGCTCCTTCTGCTCCGGTTAAATAATGGGAACGGTTATTATCAAAACCCAGCCATACCAAAGTGAGTGTTTCAGGAGTGAAACCCACAAACCAGGCATCTTTTTCCTCATTAGTGGTACCGGTTTTACCGGCAATCGGAGCCGGAAATTTTTTAAGCCATCGTGCAGTACCGGAACGTGTGACTTCTTTTAGCATACCAACTACCACAGCCGTTTTTTTTGGATTTAATACCATTTTTTTTTGTCGTTGGTATTCATAAAGGGTGTCACCTTTTAAATTTGTTATTTTTTCTATAATATGTTGTTTTTTGTATTCTCCCATACCGGCAATCGTTAAAAATACTTGAGAAATTTCCCAGGGACTCATTTCCATAGCTCCCAGGGTAAGAGAAGGATGGGCCATGAGGGGAGAGGGACCACCTAGTTTTTTAATCGTTTGTGAAAGAGGTACAAGTCCCGTTTGAATACCTAGTTGAGCGGCTCCGGCATTTAGAGAATGAGTAAGCACTTCAAAAACAGGTATGGTACCTTTGTAATTTTCTTTGTAGTTTTTCGGACTCCAGGATTGATTATCATACTTATAAGTAAATTTTGCATCCTTCACTAAAGATAGAGGGTTCAGTTCGGAGTTTTTTATCAGTGCCGTTAAGATAACCACCGGTTTCATTAAGGAGCCGATCTGTCTTTTAGCTTGTATTGCTCTATTAAACTGACTGGTTTTAAACCGGCGTCCCCCGACAATAGCGCGTACAGCACCGGTAGCTATATCCACATTAACTAAAGCCGCTTGTAGGGTATTATTTTTGAGTTCTTTGTTTAAACGATTTTTTTCTAGCCATTTCACGCCTTCCAGTACGGCTTGCTGGGCTTTTTCCTGGAAATCCGGGTAAAGGGTTGTAAATATTTTCAGACCTTTTTTTGTAGATAGATTCATATTTTTTATTTTTCTATAAACTGTGTCAGTGAAATAAGTGGGAGGAGAAGATTTTTGATTAATCACTTTAATAGGTTTATTTTTTGCCTTATTCCACTCTTGTTTGCTGAGAATTTGTTTTTTATATAAATTGTCCAGTATATAATTTCTTCTGTGTAAGACCTGTTTATTATTAGTGGAAGGATTATATCGTCCTGGAGATTTTATCAAACCGGCTATAAGTGCACATTCGCTGATATTTAAACGGGAAAGTGGTTTTCCGATATAGTGTTCAGCCGCTGAACCAAAACCATGAATCCGAAAAACACCCTTTTGTCCCATATACACAATATTCAGGTAAGCTGTTAAAATTTGATCTTTGTTTAACTTGGTTTCCAGTAAGAGGGCCATAATTTGTTCCTGAATTTTTCGCCGAAAACTTTTTTTTTGGTTAAAGTAAATATTTTTTACTAGTTGTTGAGTGATTGTGCTTCCCCCTTCCGCTAAACGACCGGCACGAAGATTTCTCCAGATAGCTCTTGTAATAGCTTTTAGACTAATCCCTTCATGTGTAATAAATTGATGATCTTCCGCTACTAATACGGCTTGTAAACAATAAAAGGGGAAGTCGCTTAAAGGTTTAAATTTTCTTAATATCGGTTCTCCTTTTTCATATTGTGCAAATAGAAAAGGCTTTAAAAAAACAAAATCAACTGATTTATGGTTTTTTCTTAAGAAAACAATTTTGTTATTGTTAAAGCCGACAATAAAAATATCTTTATTATGATGATCTTGCCAGGATAAACAATTTTCAAATAGATAGTCGGGTCTTTTATTTTGGCAGGTTTCTTTTGTTTGAAATATAAAAGTTCCAGGACGAAGTTGATTTTTATCGGAAAGGGAGATGTAGTATCTTCTTTTTAATTTTTTTTTCAATTGATTAGCTGATACATTCATTTCCAGGTGTATTTTTTCAGGAGCAGTGTAATATTCTATTAATTCCTCCGGAGGTTGAAACCAACTTTTTTTCAAGCTATTGTTAATGCGTTTATTAAGATGAAAAACAAGTCCTAAAACGCAAAGACATATAAGGGTAAATAGTAAAAGTAGAAGTATACCAATCCGTTTTAAGTGTTTATGCTTCCATAATCTAAAAAGAGTCTGCATATTTCCTGTTTTTCTCAAGCTGAAACTCTGAAAGCAACTCTTTTTTTCTAAAATTATTAAAAAATCACACAGCTCATTGAATCATTTAAAGAGCTATATTTGTACTTAATGGAATTTGGCTTTTTTTGGCTATTTGTTTTATGTAGTCTTCCAATCTGGGAGGAAAAGGTAAAGTTTTTACAATAGTTAAAGCCCTTAAGAAAGCGAATAAATGAAAGTCATTAAAGCTAACTTGGTTTTCCATGTACCATTTATTTTGATTTTTAATTTTTTTTTCTATTTTTAAAAGTGTTTCCGTAATTTCTTTTATATACGTTTCCGTGTTTGTTAAAGCTGTGGAGAAAGGCCCAATCATTTGTTCTTTTTTATTTTGAAAATACTTTCTGGCGGAAGCAGTGTTAAATTCTTCCATTGTTGAACTGACCCAACGAGGCATCACTAAAGAATAATAAGGAATGCGTGCTTGATTTAATATTTCTAAAAGAAAAGGATCTTCTTCTTTATGAATGATAGTAGGTGGGAACTGTTGGTCAATGAACTGAATAATATCCATGCTTTCCGGCATAAATTGTCCTGGCGCTTTTTCCAAAATAGGGACCATTTTTTTTCCAATCATAGATATAGGTGTTTTTTCATCGTCATTTAAAAGAGTGACCAGTTGAATATTTATGTTTTTTAATCCGAAAATCATACGGGCTTTTACACAGTAAGGGCAATGATCGTAAATAAACAATCTCATATTTTTTATCTCCTTAAGGGTAAGAGGGCTACTTTTTGTAAAAATTCAATATTTTTTGATAATTTAAGCCTTTTAAAGAGATTTCTTTAAAAGAATTTTCATTATCAGGAAATACAGGTTTTCATAGGTGATTCTATATTTACCGGGTGGGTAATTCAAGGGTTCAGATTGATATCAACATGCCGATAAGAAAAATATGGATAGAAGAAGAAGAAAAAGAAAGCACCGGCATCGTTCTCAACCTCATAAAAGACAATCCTTAGTATCTAAAAAAGGTGAGGCTAAACAAAAAAGTGATATGGGTTTATTTCCTTTTTTGCTTTTACTGGGCTTTGTTTTTGTAGGAATTTATATTTTTTATGATAAAAAATCAAATGCTCCAAATAATGATGAATTACCTGTTCAGCCGGAGACAGATTTTACTGTTAATGAAAGAATACAGATGAAAAAGGCGGATATTCAAATGGAGCAGGATATTCAATTGCAAAGAACTTTGTCTGAAAAACTTAAGAAACCGGTAGAAAAAATTGATCAGCTTGAACCGGAAGTGTCTGCATTGGATATGGGAGCTCGTTTTCCTGATAATGCTTCTATGAAAGCTGTTTTTGAAGATCTGAATGAGAAACCTTTTAAAAATGATATATATGAAGATCCAGAGGATATAATTCGCCAACAAATCGCTCATCAGGAATGGTTGGAAAAATATTTAAAGGAAAGAAACGAGCAGGAAAGGGAGGAATTTATAAGAAGATTTGTACAAATAGCGGAAGCACAAGGTTATCGTGTGCATTTTGGAGAGGATATGAAAGTCTTTTTAGAACCTGTCGATCCTGATGAAGAAAAAGCAAAAAAGGATAAATTTGATGAAGTAAAAATCAACTGGAAATGATGAGAAGAATTAATGATCGATACAATTAGTAAAAAAGAACTTATTCTTATATCAATGTAATTGGTGTTACTTTACGAATATAATAGTTTTAAGTCATGATCTTTTGTTTAAATTGGAAATTAAGGCGCGAGAAAGAAGATCCACTTCAAAAGTGAGAAAATCTCCCGGTTTTTGGTCCCATAAATTGGTTCGCTTTAAAGTTTCCGGGATAAGACACAAAGAGAGTTGATTCTCTTTTATTTCGTTTATAGTGAGGCTTACTCCGTTTAATGCAATAAAAGATTTTTTCCAAAAATAATCTATAAACTCTTTAGGAACTTTAATTTCCATTAACTGGCTTGTTCCTTTAGTCTTGATATTTAATATTTCCGCCATTCCATCCACATGACCACTGATAAAATGTCCTCCCAGGAAATCCCCGATTCTTAAGGCCGGTTCTAAATCGCATTTTTTATTTTGGAGTGTTTCTTTTTTCCAACCTGTAATTTTTAAAGTTTCATAGCCTAGGTGGAAAATCATTGATTGAGATAATAATTTTTCCAGTGTGAGGCAAACTCCATTGACAGCTACAGAGTCTCCGGTTTTTAAATGAGAAAAATCAGACCAGATCTTTGGTTTTTCTATTTGTATTTTTAATTCCTCTTCTTGATTTGTTATCTGTGAGATAGAAGCCATACCTTTT
>JANQSX010000064.1 GCA_028279085.1 Bdellovibrionales bacterium | reverse complement strand
TGGCACGAGTTATATACCGGCTCTAAATTGGTGGTGTATGCACACTGGGCACGGCAAGGTTTAAAAATAAAAAACAACTCTATAGGTTTAGATACTGGTTGTGTGTATGGAGGTCAGTTGACTGGCCTGTGGCTTCCTGATCGGACAGTGATTCAGGTACCTTCTCAGCAAAGATTTTCCTAATAAAACCGTAAAGATCTTGCAAAAATTTTCTATATAATTGTAAGAATAATGAACAAAGAAAGGGTCATTATAAAAATATATAATGAAGATAATTTATGAAAAAAAAATTTGATAAATATTGGTACTATCGTCACTCTGTACAATCACCGGAACTAGATCTACGTTTTATACGAAACTGTTATCGGAAATTAAAACAGAAAGAACCTTATGTGTTTCGAGAAGATTTTTGCTCCACCTTTGCTTTGAGTTGTGAATGGGTGAAGATGGGGCCTCTGTATAAGTCGGTGGCTGTAGATATTGATAATCGACCTTTAAAATATGGAAAAGAACAATATCTTTCACAACTGGAATTACATCAACAAAAACGGATTCAGGTTATTAAGTCTAATGTGTTAAAACTCAATACGGCTAAAGCGGATATTATTAGTGCTCTAAACTTTTCTTACTTTACTTTTAAGAAGAGATTGGAGTTAAAAAAATATTTTCTTAATTGTTTGAAGTTATTAAACCCTAATGGACTACTGGTTCTTGATTGTTTTGGGGGTACGCAGTGTTTTGAAAGAAATGAAGAGCAAACGGATTATGGAAAATTTATTTATTATTGGGATCAAAGACACTTTGATCCTGTTACCCATCATTCACTTTTTTATATTCATTATAAAAGAAAAGGAGAGAAAAAACGGGAAAAGGCTTTTATTTATAATTGGCGCCTTTGGATGATTCCTGAATTGAAGGATTTATTAGAAGAGGTTGGTTTTCGTAAAGTACATATTTACTGGGAAGGGACAGATAAGGATGGGGAGGGAAACGGTCGTTTCACTCGTAGAGAAAAAGGAGAGGAATGTGAATCCTGGGTAGCCTATATTGTATCTGAAAAGTAACTACTTTAGATAAAAAGGTTTTTCTTTCGGTAATCAATTCGATATTCAATCCGGAATATTATTATCCTGTGTTTTATTTAGTATAAGAGGGATGGATACCCTGACTTATATCCAGGAAAATATTTTTCAAGATCCACTCATGTAAATTAATAAATCTAAAAGGACATGAAAACAACCGGGGATACCGGGGATATTATACTGTAATCATTAAATAATTCCTTTATTTAAAATACATCTATTAGATGTGGAAAATACAGGTGCTTCAATACCTTGAGAAGTTCAGTAAATCTACTGTTTTATATTTGGTATAATTAAAACTTATAAAAGTAAGTTTATTTAAGAAAAAATAATATGTAAAAATTTCAATTTTGTATTGCCTGTTTGTATAATAATAGTTACTTGATTTACTTTTAAGTAAGGGATTGATTTTTGAAGGGTTTTTATAAATATTTACTTTGATGAGAGAGGAAGTTTTAGACAGGGTTTCTATTAGGAAGGAAGTAAAATTTAAGGAAGAATTAAACTTCTTTAAGATAAGAAACTCTTATACAGAAGAGGATAACAAACGTGAAAAAAAGAGTAATGATAGTGAGTAAATTGCTTGTAGGGCTATCTTTAGGAATAATGTTGCTATTAAATACATCTTGTACAAGAGATGAAAAAGAGAAAACTTCCGGTGAACAAGATCGAGGTATTGAAGAGAATTTTGCAGATGATCATGCAGATGGTTTATACAATGTGAAGTTTTTTAATATTGTTGTTCCTGGACAAAAACAGAAAGAAGATCTATTTTCTCATAAAAAAGCGGATAATCTGCTAGACAAAAAATACATAGGAAAAATATTAAAAGTAAAAACATCTAAGACGGGAGAGGACGCAAAAACTTCAATGAGTTTAGCAGGAACTTTTATTGATCCGAAATCTCGCAACTCTTTTGTAAATGATTATAAACTTTTAAATTATGAGGTATTGGGAGATGAAACCAATGAACAAAGGATATTAGCTGATCTATTTAAAATAGATCAAGGGAAGTTCAGAGGTTTTCCGGATACTGTATATGATATTGTACCTCGTTTGGAAGATAATTATTTGATTTTCTATCGTGTATCTGATTTAGAAAAAGTTCCTTATATTGAAAAACCTCTGGCTATTCCATTTGGGGATAAAGTGGCTACGCCTCTCTTTGGTTACCCTGTTGAATATTGTGTCGCTGAACAGGAGGAGACAAGGTACCATGAAAAAACAGAGGAGTATGAAAGAGAATGTAAAAATGTGCCTAAGGAGTCTGCAAAGTATGTGTATTTGGATATAGATAGAAAAAAAATACTTAAATATCAACCAAAGGTGGACCTTTTTCCCAGAGATTTTTTTGACGGACAATGGCTTTTTTCTAAAACAATTATCAAATCTTCAGCAGATAGTATCACAGGATTTCACCAATCTTTTCGTTCAGCTAATCTTGTAGACTTTGTTCATACTCCTGACAGTTTACAAATTGTAGATACCAAGCAATATGAAAATTCACTGGATGAAAAAGACAGAATTACCGGTCTTTCTATACCTGTAGACTGGAAAGAATATGAGATTGATCGTGATTCAGGTGTTATTAACGAGATTGTTTTTAGGGAAAGAGAGGATATTGATAACCCGGATGTGAGCAGACCTTATTTTAAAATTAAATTTTTAGAATTGATAAAAAATGAAATTGGGAACAGTAAAGAGCAACTTATTGTGGATCTAGGTAGGGTGTTTATTGAACCAGGTGTGTACTTTAGTTTTGTTATTAAAGTGAGTGGTTCTAAAAACAGATGGGTTAAATACTCTTTTAAGAAGGTGGTGGGGAGTTCTGATTATGTAGAAAAGCAATGGTTTGAGGAAGAAAGTAAGTTGTTTTTTCCTGTGTTTTTTAATGTTAGAAAATACTACAGAACAGCTCTTGATATTACTCAGAGGGATAAAGAACGCTTTTTTCGTACGACTCGTTTTAATCCCCGTTCATCGGATGGTTCAACAACCAGGGTGATTAAAGCTTATTTTTCGAAACAAACACCAAAAGATCCCTGGGTGCGTGAGTTTGGCCGCAAAGCTGTGAAGTATTGGAATACAGTATTCCAAGAGGCCGGTAAAGGTTCAGATTATAAAATTAAAATTGTTTTGGATGAAAGCGAAGATCAGGAATTAGGAGATTTACGATACGACATGATTATTAATCTGATGGTCTCCAAAGGTCGAAGTGGTTCTATTTTTCTGGGTTGGGGACCGAATATTTCCAACCCTATAACCGGGGAAGTTATTTCCGCGACAGCTAATATATGGGTAACTAAGATTCTAGACTCTTATATTGATTTGCTTAAGAAATATATTCGTTTTCGTATTTATCCACCTGCTTGGAAACTTTTACCTGAATCTTACGGGGTTACTGATTTTATTCATGAGAAAATTCAAAAATTGTGCCCAGAGGTGGGTCAGTTTATTACAGATGAAAAAGCAAAAGGAGAGACATTTCATCCCACTAAAACGGTTATTAATGATAAAGAAATTATCAAAGAATGTGCTCCAAAAGTGGCAGAGACTGAAATTTTAAACGCAGTATTGCATGAAATGGGTCATTGTTTTGCGTACAGACATGTGTTTTCTTGTTCAGCAGACAAGGATAATTTTTATGAAAGCCACGATGAAATGAGAGATATTTTTGGAAAAGATATTCTTACGGATGATACAAAAAGCCATCCTCATCCTGCACAGTTTGCTTGTGTTATGGATTATGGTCATCCTATGTTTCCGTTGTTATCGGTACCTGGGAAATACGACATAGCTGTCACTCGCTTTGTTTACTTTGATAAGGTGATGTTAAATAATGGAAAACTGTTGGATATTCCTGCTGGTGCGGATAATGATCCTGAAAATCCACAGAAAAGCATTCTTGAGGTAATGGAAGAACAACAAGTGAATCTGAAAAAATATAGAGTATGTGGAGGAAAAAAAGGAGTAGATGCGAGCACTGAATTCAATGCGGATGATCCTATGTGTGCTAAACATGATTATGGAAAAACTCCTTTGGAGGTAATGGAAAATGCTATTCGTGTAAATCAGGATATTATTATGACAGGTAGAACTCGTTATGATGGTTCGAATACAGAATTATTTATGAGGGGATTTACACAGATTACGGAGACGGCTGCCCGTTTACATGGAAAGATAGTTGATTATTTAGCAGAGCTTTTGAACAAAAAACGTTTAACTATAATGGATTTTTCTTTTTTAAGTGATGAAGATATTAATACTTATGAAAAAATGCTTCAGGACGAAGCCGATAGTAATCCGGAGTTTAAAGCTTATTATGATATAAACGAGCCTTTACTGAATTACTATAAGAAATTGTTCTTTCTTCCTTTTAAGCACTGTGTATATCAACAAGGTGAAGAATACCAGGCTGTGGCTTTAGAGGTGATAAAACAACGTATAGAAGGTGATTACCCTGAAGATTCCAGGGAAATATTTATGAACTGTCAATCTCCAGTAGTTGAAAAATGGGCTACGGAAAATAATAAGGGGACATTGATTACAGAGGTTGGATACTTTGGCAATAATACAGAGTACTTTTTAAAACCCAGAACGGATGACCCTTATGATGAGTTATCCTTATTTACTCTTCAGTTGCCGGTCCCGCAGTTGGTATTGCCTATGATAAAAAAAAATCCACAACTGACAGATTATATTACTAAAGGAGCCTGGTATTCTCTTATAGAGTTTATGGGTCCGGCTTTGCTTGTAAATAACCCTCGATTTCTAAAAGAAATAGTAGAAGAACATCAAAAGTATCTTTTAGAAGGAATAGATTTAAATCCTTATCTTAATGAAGAGCTGGATAAGCCTTTGCCTCGCTTTTTATCTTACGAAGTTGACTCTATAATGGCGTGGCAATATTTTCAGTTAATGTTACCACAAATTCGTATGATCAGAGCCTCACATGGTCATATGATGAGAAAAGATAACTTCCTAAATGCATTTTTATTGAATCGATTGAAAGCGACTCAGAGCATATCAATTGATAAGAAAGAACAAATGCGTCAACTTATATTGAGCAAGGTTTGGGCAGAACATGAATTAATTACTTTCTTAAATCAAGATGTTTCTGCTTTATCTTCCTTACAGCCTTTTATCTATGAGGTTTATCAGGAGCATAGTGTGCTTTCAAATAGTGGTGAAACACCACTTTCATTTGTAGAGTTTTTACTGAATGATCAGGATGTATGTAAGAAAGAAAGTCAACACGCAGTTCTGGTACCTCTTTATTCTTCGGAGCAGAGAAATAGATCAGCGCAAATGTGTCGAAAAGCTAATGAGTATAAACAGTGTGTTGACAATCATTCTGATGCGACACCTTGTGAGAATATAGATGATAAAAAAGTTTTTGTAGAATATATGCTGTAATGTTTATTAAAAGTGTTGTAGTAACAAAGGGTTGAGATTTATAGGAGATATTACGTATACTTATACTGTTTGTACTATTTAGTAAATTGTATCAGGACTTATGTTTGTAATGTGTTAATTTTTATTAATGTATATATGTAGAACTTAACTTTAGTTTTATTCTGATAGAATGGGTTTTTCCAGAAAATATTTTTTATTGCATTACTTTATTTTTTGCATTCTTATTATTTTTTCCAGTGAGGGCAAAGCTATTTCCGGTTCTATTACTGATCCGGCCCTATCTTCTTCTGTAGATGACATAGTTAATACTCAGTCCATTCGTGGCTCTATCAAGACAAAAATCACCAGAGATAATATAACATTTAGTAATGACTTTGATGAGTTTGTAAGTAGTGATCAAAAAGACAGTTTAATTAATGGGTGGTATGTCACTTATGATCTAAGTCTTAGTTATCCGGTGGTTTCCGCTTTTTCCTTTTTAGATCAATCCTCTTTTTTTGAAGATGTAGATTCTTTTTTTGTTTTAAATTACCAAAGGCCCCTTTATGCGGATGCTCAAAAAATACAAGCAGTTTGTTGGAATACTTATATTTGCTTCGGTGATGTGAATTTAGGAATTTCTAAACCTGTGGTGCAAACAGGTCGTTTTAAGTCTCGATCTTCTATTTATTTAAGTATTCCTTTTTCCAAGAGGGCTTTTGATACATCTTTTCTAGCCGGTTTAGGTGCTTCATTCGATACAATTTATAAATTACTGTCTAATTCTTATTTTCATTTATCTACTATTTCCACGCACTTTGTAGATTTAAGATTTTATTTATATGAAACAGATAGCCCTAAGGCACCAAATTACAATGTACCATTTACAACATTTCATCAATTTGGGTTTCAGATAAATTATCCAAAAAAATCATCATTTATTCCCAGATTATTTTTTTACGGCAAATATGATTTCTCCATTAATTTTAAAGGGACTCCTTTTCATCGTATTAGTTTGAGTGGTTCTCTTTCCTGGTCTGTAAGTAAAAAAGTGACACTGGTAGCTGGTTTAAATTGGGGAGATCATGTTTTAAAGTCTCAATCGGAAGCTATGGATACAGTGATTTTTCACCCTGATCGCACTTTTATAAGCCTGGGTGGCAGTTACTCTTTTTAAACAATTTTGCTTATACTTTATCGTTCAAAAACTAATTAATGATTAAGTTTCTTTTGAATTTTATTTTTTAAAATAGGTTATCAAAGAAGAGTGAATTTGTTTATGCCATTCGTCTAAAAATAAATTCCATTCTTTTTCAGTGATTTCTTTTTGTATATTTTCCTGCAAATGAGTAAAAGGACAGGAAGAGGGGTGGGAAAACACATTCATGCCAACGCCAATAACCAGTTGATGTAAAACTCCTTTATTGACGACTTCTACAAGCAGTCCTGCTAGTTTTTTGTTTTTAATATAAATATCATTTGGTTTTTTTATTTTAAAAGGGCAATCTTCCCATGAATGTTTAAGGGCTTTATATAAATCCTCTCCCATTAAACCTGTTATAACAGGTTGTGGAGCTTGTTTTACTATATAACTCCAGCTTATCATCATATCGCTGTTAAGCCAGTGTCGGCTTCTTCTACCACGCCCTTTTGTTTGTGATTCGGCAATAAAAAGAAGTGGTTTAAAATACTCTGTTTTGGTGTTAAAAGAGCAGGAATATTCTAATTGGTTAATTGTATTTTTTGTTTTACCAAATAGATACTCTTTTGCTTTATCATTTGTACTAGTAGTTTTTTTGTAAAAAAAACTGTTCAGATTTTGTTGCTTTTTAGCCCATTTTTTTGTCCAAGAGGCAATTTTAGTATTCTGTGACCTCTGTTTCATTATCAGTTTGTATAAAATAAAAGTGTATATATTATTGTTCCACTACTCATAGGTATCCTCTTCTTCACTTTTTGTTTCTACATTCTTTTCTGTACTTTCTTCTTTTAATAGATTTTCTAATTCTCTTGTAATGAGTTGTTTTGCTAAATCAGGAACCACTTGCCAGACTGCTTTTTCAGCTATCTGATAAATAATTTTTTGACTGTTTTGTTCAATATGTTCCATCAATTGTTTTTCTATTTCAGTTTTTATTTTTTTATTGATCAGTTCTTTAGTATATTCGTCAATTTGATTTCTTATAGTGGTTTCATGTTCTTCCTGTGTATTATTCTCCTGTTTTTTTAGTGAGTCTGATTTCGAGAAATTTTGAAGAATTTTTACATTTGTTTCGTTCTTTTTTTCTTTATGTTTTGTTTGTTCATTTTCTGTAGGTGAGGTGGGTTGCCATATTTTCTCTTTATTTTCAGAAATAGTGGTAACAGGCTTTATATCATTCGTATCAGTGGGAGGAGGTTGATCAGTAATACCAGGCGATATTTGCTGTGTATCTCCTGTTGTAGATTCAGAAAAATCAGCAGGATTTGTGTCATTCTTATTTGTATCGGCGGAATGTTGAAGCGGTTGCAGGGTGGTTTCAGGGGATACTTGCTGTGTTTCTTCTTCTATATTTTCAGAGATAGTAACAGGGTTAATTGCATCTTCATCTTCTTCATCTGTATCGGGAGAATGATCAGGGGATTGAACAGGGGTATCAGGGGATACTTGCTGTGTTTTTTCTTCTATATTTTCAGAGATAGTAACAGGGTTAATTGCATCTTCATTTTCTTCATCTATATTGGGAGAATGATCAGGGGATTGACTCGCAGTGAGATCATCAGATTGAGTAGGTTTTTGCTCAATATCAGGCGTTGTGTTGATTTCTTCTTGAGAAGAACTTGTACTTTGTATTTCAGAAGAAGGTGTTACTTTTGGTGTTATACTTTCTTGAAAATCCGGAATGGGTGGAAATTTAAGGTGTTGAGTGAGTACATTACTTTTTGTTTTTGGAACAAACCGGTTAATTAGCTCCCGTAGTTTTCCTGCTTCAATTGGTTTTTTTAAAAATTCCTTCGCTGTAGTGGATTGAAATACTTCCTGATTAAGAGGGTTATTAGCCATTAAAATAATAGGTATTTTTTTTAGATATTCTTTTTTTTCATTAATTTGATTAATTAAATTATTGTCCTGCGAAAAAGATGCATCTATAAATATAATGTCTGGTTTACTGTATTGTATTTTTTCCATTAATTTAGAAGTTTGATCTATCCGATGCACTATAGGACTATAGTGATATAATATATGAAAAAAAATCTTTTGTACGACAGGAGATGGGTCATATAAGATAATTTCAATTCCCATAATTAAGAAATAAACTGTTTTAATTTGATTTAGTCAATACTTTTTACTTGGCATAAGTTTGTAGAAAACAGTGATCCGTTAGAACATAAGCAATAAAAAATGACTTCGCTTATATTTCCTGGTAAATTTTCATACGAGGAATGTATGGCAATATTGGATATTTTAAAGTTTCCTGATTCACGTCTTAGAAATAAGTGCGTTCCTGTGCGGGAAATCACTAGTGATTTGGTGCAATTGGCTGATGATATGTTAGAAACGATGTATGCCGCTTATGGTTTGGGATTGTCTGCTATTCAGGTTAATCGTTTTGTGCGCCTTTTAACAGCGGATACGCGGAACCTTTACGAAGGGGAAAATGAGCGATATAAAAACACGGAAATTGGTGAATATGAAAAATTAGCTGATCAACCTCTTGTTTTATTTAATCCTGAAATATTAAGTCAATCAGGAGAAATCCTATTCAAAGAAGGTTGTCTTAGCTTTCCCTCCTATTATGCAGAAGTAAAAAGAGCTGCTTTTATTGAAGTACAGGGAATAG
>JANQSX010000063.1 GCA_028279085.1 Bdellovibrionales bacterium | reverse complement strand
GGCATGCGTTTTGCCACAAATGTTTTGCCACAAAGCCGTCATTCCGGATTTACTCCAGAATCCAGTTTACAGGAACAACAATCTAGTTTCTGGATTCCGAATCAAGTTCGGAATGACAAAAAAGTAACTGGACTTATAGTTATACTTTGTATATACTGCTTTAAGTAAAAGGAGTTGGTGGTCTGATGACTGGAAAAATTCAAAAATGGGGGAATTCAATGGGTGTTAGGATTCCAAAAGCAATTATGGAAAAAGCAAATTTGAGTGTTAATTCTGAGATTGCAATAGAATGTAAAAATCAAAAAATTATTATTTATCCTAAAAAAAAATCTATTCAATTAAAAGATCTGTTATCTAAGATTACTAAAGATAATCTTCATACAGAGGATAGTCATATTAAAGTGGGAAAAGAGATTTGGTAAATGGCTTATATTCCAAGCAAAGGTGATTTAATTTGGTTGAATTTTTCCCCTCAAGCGGGACATGAACAAAAAGGCAAAAGGCCAGCCATTGTTATTTCATCCAAAGAATATAATAAAAAAACTCATCTTTCTTTATGCTGTCCTATCACTTCCAATAGAAAAGGTTATCCTTTTGAGGTTGTTTTAGATGGACAAAAAATAAAAGGTGTTGTCTTAACTGATCATATTAAAAATTTAGATTGGAAAACAAGAAGAGCAAAGTTTATTGAGAAAGCAAAATCTAAAACTGTATCGGAGTGTGTTGACAAAATTACAGCTTTGGTTGTAGGTTAAGGGAACTTTGAATTTAAAGCTTATTACCAAAGAACAAAGAAAAAAATGAAATTAATATTCTACACGCTTGCTTATTTTTTAGTTTTTTGTTGTTCTTTTTCAAAGTCTTTTGCCATTTCTGTCATTGCTTCCATAAGTTCTTTTGTAAGTTCAGGTGATTTCTGAAGGGCATCTGTTAATTTATTTTCTTCTTCTTTAGATAAAAGAGTACAGGAGCGATCTACATCTGGTTCTGGGCAAGTTGAGGCCTTATTGGGATCATTAGCTTTTTTTAGACAATCAAAATATTTCTGTAACTTTTCCTGGTTTTTCTTCAAACACAGGGAATAATCTTCTGATTTCTTTTTTGAAGCTGCCTGTTCAGAAGCGTAAGTAGAACTTAAAAATAATAATCCAGTAAAAATTAAAATTGTTTTCATGTAATTTACTCCTTTTGTAAATAAGATGAATTTCAAATGCCAAAAACTATTTTAGCACTAAACTTGTTGGAGAGCATTCTTTAAAATTTTAAATCTATTTTACCCCACCTAGAAGATTTACTCTCAAATTCTGCTTTTATGCGATTTTTTTCATGTTGAGTTAAATCATTATTTGAAAGATCAATTTCCCCAACATAAGTAATAATAGGAGAAAACACTCCTTTCGTTAAACCACCGCTTAAATCATTATTACTAAGAATAAGCCATGACAGAGAGGTCAAACCGACAAACTGATGAGGTGATAAACTTTTTAAACGGTTATGTTCAAGATGAAGCGAAAACATAGAAGTGAGACCCGAAAACTGATTCGGTGATAAACTCTTCAGACGGTTATGTTCAAGACGCAGCTTCTTTAAAGAAATAAGACCGGCAAATAAATTGGGAGGTAGATTCTTTAAACGATTCTTTCCAAGATCAAGCTCCTCTAAAGAAGTGAGACCGGCAAATTGATTAGGTGATAACTCCTTTAAACGATTTCCCTGAAGCTGCAGCTTCTTTAAAGAGGTGAGGCCAGCAAACTGATTGGGTGATAAAGTTTTCAGGCGACCATTGTAAAGATAAAGCTCCTGCAAAGAAGTCAGACCCGCAAACTGATTAGGCGATAACCTTTTTAGACGCATTGCAGGCAGAAAAAGCACTTTCAAAGAAGTAAAACCGGCAAAATCATTATCTTTAAGTTTCTCCTCATAAGTTAAGCTAAAGCGTTCGTCAAGAGACAAACTGAAACTCGTTATAGATTTTAAATCTTCATTTGTTACTTTTGAACAGTCTGTTTTTTTCACTTTCCTCAAAATGGCGTCTTTTATCGTTTCCGTTCTTTGACATACTGATATTTCCGCTGCCGTTTCTGGTTTCTTTTTTACTTCTGCTTTTGTCGTTTTTAATTTATCTGCTTCTTTTGTTTTTTCTATTAATTTTGTGCTTTCACTTATTGTTGCTCTACGAAGATTTTTAAACTGTTCACTCTTTAAAAGCTCTGAATTCTTCATATCTCGAAGACTCAAATAACCTTTAATAGTGAGAATACAAGAATTTCTTTTATACCTTTCGTCTTCTGTATCTGTTTTTATTTTTATATTTATTTTATTTTTTAAACAATCTATGCAGAAATTTTTACTTTCCTCTTTTGGGTGATACATATATTCACAATATTTATCAATCTTGCAAATTTCATAGTCTTCAGGATTATTCTTAACTGATTCTTTACAATGATTTTCCGCTTTCTTAATAATTTCTTTTTCTCTATTATCTAGGTGATCAACTATTTCATTTAGAACATCGGCCATTTTATTTAAGGGAGGAGCTACACACGTGCGAAGATATAACACAAGCAGAAGCCAAATTATTACACTAAATATAACAAAATAAAAAACCCATGATAGAGTAGATTTAAAGCGGCGTTTAAACATTTCCCCTCCTTTTTAGAATCTTAGCAGTTTTTATTTATGTTACTTTAAATTTTCCATATACGAACAATTATTTGATCACATCTTTAGTTTTTTCACATATATCTGTTTCTAGTAAAGAGCATTTATAATAGATTTTGTTATAAAAATAACAATATTTGAGCTTTTAAATGGATTGTGGTTGAAGAATTTGTCTTTACTTTATTCAAATTGAGAGCCGAAAATATAATTTTATTTAACAGTGGTAATTTCCCTTTAAGAAAGATAATAAATGGGGTATAACAAAAAGCATGAGTCAGGAAATACAAATTTCAGCGGAACCAACACCTAATCCACATTCTATGAAATTCACAGTAAGTCGGAATAT
>JANQSX010000052.1 GCA_028279085.1 Bdellovibrionales bacterium | reverse complement strand
TAATTAAAATTTCTTTTTTTGTTTTCTCTTTTGCTTTTTATTCCATTTTTTATGTTTCTTTCCACGGCGATTATTATCTCCTGTTTCTTTCTCCTTCTGATAAAAACCACCTGTCAGTGACACAGATGGATCAGTTTCCTCTTCTTCAGAAATATGAACTTTATTAATCTCCTGATCTTGCTCAAGCAAAATACCTCCCAAAGAAGAACTGTCTTTACTGTCTTTGGAAATTTGTTTCAAAAACTGTTTTTTCATCGCTCCACCTTGTTTTTCTCTTTCCACTTGTTCTGACAAATCAACAGTTACATCACCAAAGCAAAACAACTGACAGGATAAACGCCGGTTATCAATAAAATAACCTCCCCCTATAAGTTCCACCTCCTTAGCCGAAGGAGGAAGCACATGAGCCTCCCCTTTCACCACATAAACCCTGCATTCCGCGCAAGAACACATTCCATTACAGGAAGAACTGACAGGTAATTTATTTTCCCGTGCCAAATCCATTACACTTTTTCCGGATTTTATTTCTACAGATACATTTTGAGGTAAAAACTTAACTTTCATATTCCCACCACTATTTTTACAAAACGTCTTTTACCCGCTTTGAGTATAAATTCATCCCCTGCTTTTAAATTCATTTTCAAATTACTATCCTGTACTTTTTCTCCGTCAATTTCTACAGCTCGACCTTGAATGAGCCGACGAGCTTCACTGGTAGAAGGAGATAAGCCTGATTCACAAATCAAATGACAAATCCAAAAATCTTCCGCCGGAGAAACAGTGTACTTTTGAATATCGCTTGGCACCTCTTGTCGAGAGAAAATATTTTTAAAGTTTTCCCGTTCTTTTTCCGCCGTTGCAGTATCATAAAAACACTCCACAAAAAAGCATGCTAAATCCATCTTTACTTTCATGGGATGCGCTTTTCCTGTTTTTAAATCTTCTTTAAGTTGCTTCAATTCCTGATTCGTTTTATCTGTGAGTAACTCATAATAACGAAACATCAGATCATCACTAAGTTTCATTGTTTTACCAAATATTTCTTTTGGAGAATCTTCAATAGCAATATAGTTATTATAACTTTTAGACATTTTTCTTACTCCATCCAAACCTTCCAAAAGAGGAAAAGTTAAAACACATTGCGGCTCTTGTCCTTTTCTCTTTTGTAATTCACGACCTACTAAAAGATTAAATAATTGATCAGTGGCTCCCAACTCCACATCCGACTCTAAAACAACTGAATCATATCCTTGAACAAGAGGATATAAAAACTCATGTATACAAATAGGTTGATTTTTTTTAAACCGCTTTGAAAAATCATCTCTTTCCAACATCCGAGCTACAGTATGTTGACCGGCTAAGTGAATTAAATCCACCGCTGACATTTTATTCATCCATTCAGAGTTAAAACGCACCTTTGTTTTATGACTATCCAGAATTTTAAAAACTTGTCTGGAATAAGTTTCAGCATTTTGTTTTACTTCTTTCGCATTTAAAAGAGGTCGAGTTTTATCCAAGCCGGAAGGGTCTCCAATTTGAGCTGTAAAATCCCCAATGAGAAACACCACATGATGTCCTAGATCCTGAAACAGCTTTAATTTATTTAATACAATGACATGTCCCAAGTGTAAATCCGGCCGACTAGGATCAAAACCCGCTTTTATTTTCAAAGGCTTCTTTTCTTTAAAGCTTTTTTTAAGTTTTCTTAAAAGTTCTTCTTCAGAAACTAAATCTACAGAATTGAAACGGATTCTTTCCAATTGATCTTCCGGCTTACAGTTTAAATAATTATTTTGTGATTTTATGTTCATTTTTCTATTCCTATCATCATTCCGGCAAAAGCTTCGTCATTCCGGCGAAAGCCGGAATCCAGAAAATGCTTGTGACATCACTGGATTCTGAATCAAGTTCAGAATGACGGAAGTCATTCCGGATCAAGTCCGGAATGACAATCATCACCAGAATAACGATTATCGGGCTTGCTCCACCATTCTACATTCCCTAACCACACTAACCAAAAGCTGACCGGGAGTATCCATCTCTTTATTAATCTTTTCAGCAATATCCCGACTCAACATAAAAGCTTGCTCATCAGTTACTTTTCCGCTATCCACCAACACACGTATTTCCTTCCCTGTTCTAATAGCAAAACTTCTAATAACTCCATCAAAACTATTAGCCACGGATTCCATATCTTTCATACGACTGATATAATTTTCTATAACTTCCCGACGCGCTCCCGGGCGCTCACGAAATAGATTATGCGCGGATTGCACAACATGATCTATAATCGATTCCGCAGGCACTTCTCCTCTGTGACATTGAATAGCCTGACATACTATCGGTGACTCTCTATGCTTTCTAGCGTATTCCGCCCCCACCTGAGAATAACTTCCTTCTATACGATGATCCACTCCCAATCCAATAGCATGAAGCAGACCTGCTCTTTTTGCTGTCTTTTCATCACTACCGATTTCACTAGCAATAAGACCGGACAAATGAGCCACCTCAATACTGCTTTTCAAAACATTATTTCCATCTATAAAACGATATTTTAATGAACCTAATACTTCAAGAAGAGCCGGCCGCACATCATGAATTCCCAAGTCAAAACACACTTGCTTGCCTTCTTCCGCCATAGAAATAAAGATATCTCTTTTAATTTTACTTACTACTTCCTCAATACGCGCCGGGTGAACTCTACCCTCCGCTAATAGCCGATGAATAGACTGCACAGCCACAGCCCGCCGAACAGAATCAAAACAGGAAATCAAAATAATTTCCTGACTTTCATCAATAATAATATCCACACCACAAGCCGCTTCCAGCGCTCGAATATTACGACCTTCCCGACCTATAATTTTCCCTTTTGTTTCTTCTCCTTTTATAGGAATGGAGGCCGTTGTTTTCTCTGTAGAAACCTCTGAAGCGAATCTAGCAATTACCTGGGATAAAATAAGTTTCGCTGTTTTTTCCGATTCTTTTTTTAACTCCTCTTCCATGCTCATTAAACGGGGTGTGATCTCTTTTTTAACCTCTTCTTCTAAATTTTTAAAAATCTCCTCACGAGCTTGTTCTTTTG
>JANQSX010000257.1 GCA_028279085.1 Bdellovibrionales bacterium | reverse complement strand
CCTCCCTCTGCTCCCTGCGCCTCTCCATTTCTAAACGTTCTTCTTCCCTCTGTTCCCTTTGCTGTTCCATTTCAAAGCGCTCTCTATCCCTCTGCTCTCTCTGCTCCTCCATCTGCCGCTGTTTACGCCGGTCTATGGCCTCACAAGTGGAGGTGATAGCATAAAGCCCTCCTGCAATACAGGCCCCAACGATAGTTGGATTAAGGGCTACTTCATCTATACCAATACCCCTATCAGGCTGGGCAAAACTAGAAGATACTTGAAACAATATGAGAATAAGAAAAGATAAAAGAAAAAATGTCTTTACCACTATGAAACAATATAAAGTGTCAAAGAGTTAATAGTCAAGGACAATGTAAAAAATATATTTATTACAATTCATCAAATCAGGTATAAATAGCTGTAGGGTAATTTCCGGTAAAACAAGCGGAACAAAAGCTGCTTTTTGAATTTTGTTTTTGTGCTGAAGCACCCTTGTTTTTTTCTACTGAATTAACAGGTGATTTCCGAACCGCTTCCATCAAACCTTCGTGAGAAAGAAAAGCCAAAGATTCTACCCGCAGGTAACCTTTTATTTCTTGCACACTTTTGCTTGCCGCAATCAATTCACTTTTTTCAGGAGTGTCCACCCCGTAAAAACAAGGTCCGGTAATAGGAGGAGAAGAAACCCGAAAGTGAATTTCTTTAGCCCCGGCCTGACGAATCATCTGCACTACTGACTTTGAAGTGGTTCCCCGTACTAAAGAATCATCCACTATCACTACCTTCTTACCATTAATAAGTTTTTTTTGGGGACTTAATTTTATCTTCACTTTAAAGTCTCTAATACTTTGAGAGGGATGAATAAAAGTTCTCCCTATATAATGATTTCGTATAATACCCATCTCGTAAGGAATGCCACTTGCTTCACTATATCCAATAGCCGCCGGCACTCCACTGTCCGGTACAGGTATAACTAAATCAGCTTCAACCTTTTCTTCTTTTGCTAAAATACGACCCATTTCTTTTCGACTTTGATATACATTTTTACCGAAAACCTGACTGTCCGGACGAGCAAAATACACATGTTCAAATACACATAAAGATAATTTTTTTTGTTTTTCTAAAAATAAAGACCTTTCATTATTATTTTTATCAATGATCCATATTTCTCCCGGCTCAATCTCGCGAACCAACTCCGCTCCAATTAAATCAAAAGCACAAGTTTCTGAAGCTATTACCCAGGATTTTTGTTCTTTCCCATCGCTTCCTTTCCATTTTCGCTGACCTAAAACCAAGGGTCTGAAACCCATAGGATCTCTGGCGGCTATCATGGAGTCTTTTGTTAAAAATACTAAACTGTAAGCCCCCTCCAAAAGCGACAAACATTTACTTAAAGCTTTTTCCACCGGAGAACTACTTTCCTGGGCCAGCAGGTGAATAATGCATTCCGTATCACTGCTGCTGTAAAAAATACTACCTTGATTCATTAGATCTTTTTTTAATTTTGAAAAATTAACAATATTTCCATTATGGGCAAGAGCCAAGGGACCTTTAGAAAGCCCCGCTGTTAAAGGTTGAATATTTTTCCTTCTATCACCTCCCTGAGTGGAATAACGAGTATGTCCGATAGCTGCAGAACCTTTTAATCTTTTTAGTACCCGTTCATTAAATATCTCTCCCACTAATCCAGCTCCCCTATGAATAAGATGTCTTTCCGTATGGAGAGATACAATACCCGCCCCTTCCTGTCC
>JANQSX010000256.1 GCA_028279085.1 Bdellovibrionales bacterium | reverse complement strand
TAAAATCTGGGAGGCGGTAGAAATTAAAATTAAGTATGCCGGTTATATTAAAAGGCAAGAGGAGTTTATTTCTAAAAATCAAAAGATGGAAAATATAATACTTTCAAAATTGGATTATGATCAGGTAAAAGGACTCTCTTTAGAAGCTTTAGAAAAGTTAAAGAAGATCAAGCCGCACACTTTGGGTCAGGCCAGCCGCATCAGCGGAATGCCGCCGGCGGCTATACAGGCTTTACTTATTTATTTAAAAACAACAAAAGGTTAGTTTTTAACAGAGCTTCCTTCAAATAAAGCCCCTTCTTCAATATTTAATTGAGGAGCGTTTAAAATCCCATAAAACTCTGAGCCATTTAACAGGTGAATCTTTCTATGAGCTTTTACTTCTCCTTTCATCCAACCTTTAAGAATAAGTTCACCAACTAAAACACGGGCTTCAAGTCGGGCTCCTGGTTCTACAATCAATACACCTTCGCTCATAATTTCTCCTTTAAATTGACCACAAAGTCGAGCGAATCCCTCAAAACTCATGCGTCCTTCAAAACAGGCTCCTCGGGTTAAAATAACACTAGTATTTGATTTTTCCATTTTTATTTAAGAGGGATTTTTTATAAATGTTTTATTTCACTTGTTACTTTCGTAGCTTCTTTAAAAGTTTTTTTGTTTGCAGAATTAGATCTTAATAAAAGATCCATTAAATAGTGAAGTTCCTCTTCAGAAAAAAAACGCAGGCGAAGCTCTCCTCCCCGCTTTTTAAAAGAGAGGGAACTTCTTATTCCATGAAGATGTTGAATTTTACTGAGAGCTTGATTTTGCCAGGTTTTATTTTTTTGTTTAGTAATTGATGTGGTTTTTTTATTTAAATTTTTTTGAGATAGAAGTTTTTGAGCCTCTCTTGCTCCTACATTATTTTTTATAAAAAATTTAGCCCATTTTATTTGAGAAGAAGGTTCTTTTTCCTGGAGGAGAATTTTTGCCAGAGTAAAAGACAGTTGTCCATTTAAAATGAGTTTTTGCACTTCTTTAGCCAACTTTAAAATTCGTAGTTGATTAGTTAAAGAGGCACGAGGAATCCCTAATTGATCGGCTAATTGTTCTTGAGTGAGGTTTTGGGTATTAATGAGTTTTTGATAAGCTTCAGCTAATTCTATGGGATTTAAATCTTCTCTTTGTAGATTCTCTATTAAGGCCAAAAAAGGATTATCTTTTTCTGCTTCTAGAATCCGTACAGGCACTTCGTGTAATCCAGCTTGACCGGCGGCTCTCCATCTCCTCTCTCCAGCTATAATTTCATACTTTGAACCCACTTGTTTTACAATTACGGGCTGAATGATGCCGTTTTTTTTGATGGATTTAACAAGGCTTTCTAAAAATTCTTTATCAAATACTTGTCGAGGTTGATGAGGGTTAGGATAAATTTGTTCAATTCCCAAAGTTAAAACGGAAGGAACTGGTTTAGACTTTTGCTCATTAGAAGGAGAGAAAAGACTATCCAATCCTCGACCAAGAACTTGTCGGCGAGAAGAAAGGTTTTTAAGAGGCATGAACAGGGGACCTTTCATCAGGGTGTTTGAAAGGAGCTTTGGCTTTTTCTTGGTCGGAGGGGCGTAATAGCTCTCCGGCCAACTGTTCGTAAGCCAAAGCTCCCAAACAATTTGGTTCATATTGAAAGATGGTTTGTCCGAAACTAGGCGCTTCACTTAAGCGTACATTACGGGGGACGATGGTTTGAAAAACTTGTTCTCCAAAATGACGACGCACTTCTTGTTCTACTCGATAACTCAAAGAATTTCGGGCGTCAAAAAGAGTTAATAAAATTCCCTGTAACTTTAGAGAAGTATTCCATCTCTCTTTTACTTCTCTAGCCGTTTCTAAAAGTCGGCTTAACCCTTCTAAAGCATAATATTCACATTGTAGTGGGACAATAAAAACATTGGAGGCACTTAGAGCATTTAAGGTTAATAATCCTAAAGAAGGAGGAGTATCAATTAGAATAAACTCATAGTTTAGCAGCTTTATGTCAGGATGATTTAGAATCTTTTTTAAGAAAAAAATCCTATCCACTTCATTGACTAATTCTATTTCCGCACCGGCTAAATCTGTGTTGGCAGGTACTATATAGAGGTAAGGTAATTTTGTGGAGTGAATGAGTGTCTTTAAGGAATTCTTGTGCATTAAAGCTTGGTAAATGCCATTTTTAGAGGAAATCCCTAAACCACTGGAAGCACTGCCTTGAGGGTCTAAATCAATCAACAAAGTTTTTCTTTTTTTTAAAGCTAAAGCAGCAGAAAGGTTGAGAGCGGTTGTCGTCTTTCCCACTCCTCCTTTTTGATTGGCTACACTAATTGTCCAGGTCATTTGAAAGATCCTTCTTTTTTGAATAGTCAAACTCTTATAAATGACTATTCAACTTGTCCAGACTAAAAGCAAGGTTTGACTATGTATGCCTATTCATTTTGAATAGGCAAAAGTGGTAATGACTACTCACACTTTAGTCTAAACTCTTTGCGTTAATCCTTATTTTACATGATAAAATCCGCTTTTTGACTTTTAACCGGAGAATACATAACAGTTTGACTATCCACTTTTTGACTATCTAAACATATTTAATAATATATAGTTTGACTACTCAAGTC
>JANQSX010000238.1 GCA_028279085.1 Bdellovibrionales bacterium | reverse complement strand
AGGTAACAAAGAAAAAAAGCTTAATAAGAATAAAGCTTTTTTTAAAACTAAGAGTTTTATCTTACAAAAAGAAAATAAAAAGGCCGGCATAATGAATTTTATCGGTAATAGGGTTTTATTCCTTTAGCGGTTTTTAGGATTATTTGAATAAAAAAAGAAGGTCATTAAAGTGTTACTCAGTAAGAAAAGCGATAATTAAGAGAGGAAATAAAAAAATCGTTTAAAAATAAGTCAGATGTTTATTTTTTATGGATATTTTTTGTTTCTGGATTCCGGAACAAGTCCGGAATGATGATACTTTCGTTAATGACGGTGCTTTAATTAATGTAATTCCGAGTGAAGAAGTAAAAAATCCATGGCATAAGCGTTTTTCTTAAGCCAAATTTCCTGTTCTTTATATTTCTGGCAAAAATGAGAAACCAAAGACCAAAAATCAGGAGAATGATTTAAATATTTTAAATGAGCCAGTTCATGGATGACCACATAGTTTAATACACTGGGGGGTGCTGCCACCAATCGCCAATTAAGGGATAAACTTTTATCACTGGAGCAAGAACCCCAAAGGCTTTTTGCAGAAGACACACGAACGACCTTGGGAAAAAGCCGCATAAGAGAAGAGTAATGGTGAACGGCTTTCCGTAAACTCTTTTCTCCTTCCTTTTTGTAAACACTTATTAATTCTTTTTTTAAAATATTAGAGTTTAAGTCATCCGGCTTTTTCCAATAATAAATTAATGTTTTTTTGGAGTGTAAAAAGTGAAAACCGACTTTGTTTAAAGTTTGATTTTTTAAAAACTTATATTTTAGAATAAAATTTTGTCCCTGAAACAAAAAATTTTCCCCTTCCCTCCATTTTTTAGGAGGATATTTTTTTATTAATTTTTTTTGCTCCGAAATTTGCTTTTGAATCCATGTCCAATGCTCTTCTAAAAAAGCTGTAATTTCTTTAAGGGAAGTGGAGAGTGAACAATTTATTTGCAGACGAGCGTTTTTTTCCACACGGAGATTGAGACTTCTTTGATAAGCTCTTCGGAGGATAAAAACAGGGGTATCCTTATATATAAAACAGTTAAAAGAGTTTTTTTTGGCTGGGTTTTTTAAAAGAGAAAAAAAAGAAATCTGTTCCATATTGATACCTTATTAAGATCTTCCCCGGTTTGCGTCCTTTTTAAAAACATGATACACAAAAAAACGGAAACGGGGTTCTTTTATGTCTTATCAGGTTTTGGCCAGGAAATGGAGACCGGCGGTTTTTAAGGACCTGGTCGGACAAGATTCCGTTGTGCGTATTTTAACTAATGCCTTAAAAAACAATCGTTTACATCCTGTTTTAATTTTTGCCGGACCTCGTGGTACGGGAAAAACCTCTACGGCTCGTATTTTAGCCAAAAATCTCAGTTGTCCCGAAGCTTACCCCCGTTTTAAAACTTTAAAATCTGATAAAGCCTCTCAAAGCGAAAAAAATATAAATCCTTGTAACAAATGTAAAATTTGTCAGGATATAGATAACAGCCGATCTTTAGATGTTTTAGAGATTGATGGAGCAAGTAATAATGGTGTGGAGGCGGTCAGGCAACTAAAAGACACCATCACTTATTTACCCACCGGTCCTTATAAAATATACATTATTGATGAAGTGCACATGCTTTCCGTGAATGCTTTTAATGCTTTGTTAAAAACTTTGGAAGAGCCTCCTTCTCATGCTTTGTTTATTATGGCCACTACGGAAATGAGAAAAATTCCGGCAACGGTCCTTTCTCGCGCACAGATTTTACAATTTCATCAAATTACTGATCATCTTATTTATGAACAGCTTAAGAAAATCTGTGAGCAGGAAAAAACCAAGGCGGATTCCAGTGCTTTATGGATGCTGGTGAGGGAATCACAAGGGTCTTTAAGAGATGCTCAGGGACTTTTGGATCAAATGATAACTTTTTGTCATAACAAATTTGAAGTTCAGGATGTGAGTGATATATTGGGATTAACTGATCGCTCTTTGCTCATGCAGACTGTGAAAAATCTTTTGGAAAAAAACCCCGATCAAATACTAAAAGTTTTGGATCAACTTCAGACAAAAGGGGGGGATCCTTCTCTTTTTTTACAAAGCCTTATAAAAGAGATGAGAAATCTTCTTTTATTAAAACGGCCAACGGCTGACTCTTTAAAAAATCTTATTCCTCTTTCTGAACAGGAAAAAACCAGGTTGAAAGAGTGGTCCAAAGCTCTTAGTTCCGAAGATCTGCATCTCTTATTGGATATGGCTTTAAAAGGTTCATGGGAGATAAACCGTGTTCAGGATTCAAAAGTGTTTTTGGAGATGTTACTATTAAAAATGAGTGAAGCTCCTTATATAGAAAGTCTTTTTGAAAAAAAGCCCATTCAAGTTGAGGAGAATGAGGAACCGGAGACTCGTTCTTCCGGTGAAGCTCGGAATTCAGTGAAAGACATAAAAGATACGGATGTTGTTGACTTAAAAAGCCGTCAGGCCCTTTCTGGGGTTCCGGATCAAGTCCGGAATGACGAGGATCAAAGCCTGCCCCCGCGGAGGCGTGGGGTCCGGAATAGTGAAAGCCCTAGTAGGGCTTTCAGTTTGAGCCAGAGTGACAAGGATCAAGTTCGGAAAGGTGAAGCCCAGAATAACAAAAATGTGGCATCCCATCTTCTGAAAAATCATAAAGATATTCAAGAACATGTTTTTATTCAGGAGCTTCAAAGTCTTTTTAAAGCTGATATTTTAGATTCCAAAGATCGATAATATTTTTTATATGTAATTGAGACGCGGGCCGATTTTAGTAAAAACACAAAATTTGACAAAAAAGAAAAACAATGACACAGAACATATACTTATTTGATTTAAATAATCTTGCTTATTGTTTGTTTTTCTCTAAAGACAAGTATTATAAGAGTCTAAGGAACTTAAACCGGCTGAGGTAAGGTATTTCATCTATGATTTATAAGCATCATGTTCCCTCTTTAGATCGTCTGATTCATGAATTAAAAAAGTGGCCGGGAGTTGGTTCCAGAAGTGCCAATCGCTTGGCTAACTGGTTGTTAAAAATGCCTCAAGCGGAGATTCAACAATTGATACAAGCTTTGAAGGATATAAAAACTAATATTAAAAAATGTCCTGGTTGTTTTACTTTTACAGAAGAAGAAGAGCTTTGTCGTTTATGTCGCTCCTCTCACCGTAAAGCGGATTTAATTTGTGTTGTGGAGGAACCTTTTGATATAGCTCGTGTAGAGGCTTCAGGTAAGTTTAAAGGAAGATATCATGTTTTACATGGTACTCTATCTCCTTTACATAATGTTAAACCGGAGGATTTAACTATTAAGCCTCTTTTGGAAAAAATAAAGCAAGGGCAAATAAAGGAAGTTATTCTTGCTTTGGATGCAGATATGGAAGGAGATATTACAGCCCTCTATATAGGAAAGCTTATGAAAGATCATAATATTAAGGTCTCCCGTTTAGCTCATGGTATCCCTTTTGGAGGAGATATTAATTATATTGATGAACAAACTTTGGGTCGTGCATTGGAAAATCGTGTAGAGGTTGTCATTTGATTAAACGGATTCATTCTTCTAATTAGGGAGCTATTTATATGTCTCTTTTTAATTACAATTCAAAAGAAATTCACTGTAAAGTTATCTATTATGGTCCCGTTGGTTCCGGTAAAACCAGCAATATTAAATGGATCTATAGAAACACTCAGGATCAAAAAACTGATATATTTTCTATTCCTCTGAGGACTAGGCCCAGTTCTTATTTTGATTTTTTACCTTTGGATGTCGGGACTATTCGTGGATTTAAAACACGATTTCATCTGTATACTATTCCCGGGAATCAATTGTTTGAAACTTCGCAAAAGCTTTTATTAAAAGGAGTGGATGGTATTATTTTTGTAGCTGATTCACAAAAAGATAAGATGCTTAAAAACAAAGAATCTCTCAATAAACTTAAAACCTATTTAGGTGAAGAGGGGCTTTCCTTAGAAAAAATTCCCATGGTGATACAGTATAATAAAAGAGATTTAGATAATATTCACTCTATTGCACAAATGCGCACAGCCCTTAATCATCATAATCATCCCGACTTTTCCTCCTGTGCGGAGAAAGGACAAGAGGTGTTTGACCCCTTAAAAACTTTGTTCAAAATGGTACTGACTGTTTTAAAAGGAGCTAAGTTTCAGTAAGAGAAAATAATTTAAAGAATTTTTTTTAAAGACTTTAGTCTAATAGCCGATAAATAATTTATCTGGATTGGCTTATGTCTTATTCAGTTTTTTAGGGCATGGTGGATAAGCTGAAGTCTTCCGGATTATATGACTGAATTTTTTTAAGGATCGACCTAATGATAAATATGAATTATTCCGCGACACCAGATAAAACAGGAATTAAAGCAGCTTCTATCACACTATCTAATGAAGAAAATTTGATTGTTAAAAAAGCTTTTGTCTCTAAGCTCAGCCCTCAGGGGTTTAACTTGATTTTTAATTATCGTGATCTAGTGCCTGAATCCCTTAAGTTTCAACTCCATCTTCATTCTCTCTGGTATAAGGATATTCATACATACATTCCGGATATGGAAATGGATCTGGAGGGTAAAGTGACAGGCACCCGGCATTTAGGAAAAGGAATTTTTGAAGTTAATATAGAGTTTTTTCAAGAGGTGCCAAAATATTGGCGGGAGTGTTTGTTTGAATTGTGGCCAAAGCAACAGCCAAAGCTCACATAAAAAACTTAATAAGAGGTACCGGAAAAGAAAAAAGGAACAAAAGCTTTTTGAGCCGGAGAATAGTAATAAGGATTTAAACGAGCCAGCATTTTATCATCAAAAGTGGGAGATAAGAGTTCCATTGTTCCATCTCCATCTATATCTACTACAGCCAACTGAACAGCTTGCCCGCGATGATCAAAAAAACCGTCATTGGCATTGGGAATTAAAGCACGGGTGATCAAATAACGAGAACCATTTTGAATTTCCGAATAAAATTCTAAAACAACACCTTCAACAGTTCTGGATTTTACCACTTTTATAGACGAGCCGTTATTGATTAAATCTCCATGTACAATAGAGAGCACCTCTTGTTCCTGTGGTGAAAACCGATTTTGCGCCCATTTTTTTGCTGGTGAGAAAAGGACAATAGCTGAGCTAATGTTTAAGCAGAAAAAAAAGATAATAAGCAAGGTCCAGGATAGTTTTTTCATAAAAGTCCTTTTAAAAAAGTATTAATTTTTGTCGGTAAAAGGATGTGGAAAATAAAATATTTTTTATTTTTGGATTCCGATGGATTTGTCATTCCTATAAATGTTCAATCACTCGCTGATAAAATTACTTACTCAAGCTCCCTCCCTCAAAGTCAGCTAAAAAGCTCAAACATGCGTTTTGCTGCAGAACAGACTTTCAGTCGTTCTACATCAAAGCCGAACTCGTTTTTAACTGACTTTGAGGGAGGGAGCTCATTTTATTATTATATCAGTGTGTTCTTATCAGTGAATGACTGAATTTTTTTCAAAATTTAATTCATTCATTAGAGAATGCAGTTCTTTTGGCCAGGAAAGTTTAAAGCTCAGATCTTTTTTGCTTATTGGATGTGTAAAATGTAAAAAGGCCGAGTAAAGCGCTAATCGGTTAAGAGATAAAATATTTTTCAAAATGGTTTTTGTTTCCTCTTTTTTGTCGTATAGCTTTACTGTCTTTTTTTGTTGGCGGAGGGGGAAATAAATTGTGTCCCCTAACACCGGTAAATTTTGACTACTTAAATGCACTCTTATTTGATGGGTTCGGCCGGTTTCTAATTGACATTCAATATGGTGAATACAATTTTGAAAAGATTTCAGTACCCGATAAGAGGTAATAGCTTTCTTAGTTCCCTTTCTTTCTTCATTAAAGCTATAAAATTTTTTTCTATCCCTAGGATGACGACCGATGAAGCTAATGATCTGATTTTCTTTTTTCTTTACTGAGCCTATGACTAGAGCTTGATAAATACGTTTAATTTTTTTTAATTTAAACTGCTCAATTAAAAGCTCTTGCACTTTTATTGTTTTACTGAAAATCATCAGGCCGCTGACATCTTTATCCAAACGATGCACAATACCCGGTCTTAGTGGGTCCATACCCGGTGATATATTTATTTTTTCCATTAAAGCATTTACTAAAGTATTCTGCTCATGCCCGGGGCCTGGATGAGTTACTATTCCAGCCGGTTTGTTTATTATTAATAAATGTTCATCTTCAAAGATGATGGGAATGGGAAAATGATAGGGTTTTAAAATTTCCGGTTTTTTTACAGGTAATTTTAAATAATAACACTCTCCTGTTTTGACCTTATGAGAAGATTTTACAGGAATAAAAACTTCTCCTTGTTTTTTTTTCACTAAGGACTGCCGAATCATTTTTTCCACTTGGGAACGGGAGCGGGTATGTTCAGAAAGACAAACTCCCAGCCTTAAGCCTTCCTGCTCGGGCAATACAATTATTTCTTTCTCCAGATAAGACCCGTTTACTTCTTTCTTTTTTAATATTTTTCTCATAAATGACTTTCTTTAGAAGATAGGCCCTCTTTGAGAAGTTTTACAGGAGAGCGTAAATAGACCGGCTTAAGTTCTTTCCAGTTGATGAGTTGGGAGGGATTAAATTCTCTTTGTAAAAGAGAGGCTAAATGTTTTACTTCCGGAAATATATAATCTTTTAATTTTAATTTTTCTTTTAATTCCGCCGGGAAAATATTTTCATAAGCCCTGTATCCATCTCCTATACATAAAGTTTCCTCTTTAATATATTCGTGTAAATCCTGAGGTAAAACCAAAGAGGGAGAAATTAACTCTTTAATTTTTCCTTTTTTTTTTTGATAAAGAGCCATATATAAACTGTTTTTAAAAGCATTTAATAAAACCAAAACGGGTTTTTCCTGTTCCGCTTGAGACTCAGCTAGTATTTTGAGGGAAGAAACAGGATATATAGGAATATTTAAGGCAAAGCTGACAGTCTTTGCAAAACTCACTCCTACCCGTACACCGGTAAAACGCCCGGGTCCCACTCCCAAAGAAATAAAAAGAGGTGGAGAGGAAGAGGTTGTTTGTAAGGACAACAGCGAAGGTAAGTTTTTTAAATGAGAAAGGTTTAATTGGTTTTGCAAAGAAGGTATAAGAGATTCAAAAGTGGATGTAATAAAATTGCTGTGAGAAGGCCCTTCCCATCTTTTAATAGATAAGGGTCTTATTGTTTTATTCTCAAAGCTATATAAGGCTAAAGAACCTTTAGGACTGGTGGTTTCTGTTAACAGGCACAACATAATAATTTACCAAACAAATAACCAGTTATGTAAATCATTAAAAGTGGTAAAAATTAATAGGAATAACAAAAACAAAAACCCTATTTGATGAGCAATAATTATTTTTTTCATACTGAGTGGAGCGCCATTAAAGAACTCAATAACATAAAAAAGCAAGTGCCCTCCGTCAAATATGGGAATAGGTAGAATGTTAAGTAAAAATAATTGAACGGACAGTATAGCCATAATTTTAAAAAAATATTCCAGGCCGTAAGAGTAGCTGTCATAAGCCGCTCGTCCGATGGAAATAGCTCCACCAAGAGTTCGTCTGGACACTTCTCCGCTAATAATTTTTTTAATATAAACAGCTACTATAGCGCACCAGTGAAATGTTTTATTTACACCTGTTATTAAAGCTTTAAACGGGTTTTTGGTTTTTTCCACATAAGTGCCTCCCGCCGGGATCATGTAGGGTTGAGTGATAATACCCAACATATAATATTTTTTTTCTATTCCTCCCGCTACAATTTGTTTTTTCATCTCCGGTGCAACAGAAAACATTTTTATCTCACCTTCTCTTTTAACTTCTACTTTTAGAGGATCTTTTGTTTCATCAAAGTTTCTAATTTGCTCCACTAAGACCTTCCAGGAAGGAAGCCGTTCTCCATTCAGTTTAAATATAAAATCCCCTTTCTTCAGTCCGGCTCGATCGGCGGCTCCTCCTTTTTTTAAGTCGGCAATAAAAAGATCGGTTTGAACCAAACCCAGCACTTCTATGTTAGGAGAGGAGTAGTATTCTTTCGGAGGATTTAAAGTAAACTTTTTTACTTCTTTTTCTTTTCTTTCAATTTCCAGTTTCCATGGAGTTTCTGAAGAGATAGGGTGATTGAATAAATAAAATAATTCTTTTCTGTTATTTATTTTTTTTCCGTTTAAGGAGAGCACCTTATCAAAAGTTTTTAATCCGGCTTGGGCGGCCGGACTGTTAGGATCAATCACTCCCACTATAGGAGCCGGTGTGGAAAATTTAAGGCTTTCTATCACTCCCCCTGTTTCTAAAAACCCCCACTTTCCGGTTGTTTGTGCTTTTGTAGAAGGAACTTTTCGTGTGTATGTTTTCTCGGAAGGAGTTTGAATTCTTATGTTTAAAACGGCATTAGCTTTATTGAAAATAATTTCTTTTACTTCCTTTATACTTTTTACCGGATGGTCATCAATAGAGATAATTTTATCTCCTTCTTTTAAGCCCGCCTGGGCGGCCGGGGAGGAAGGTTCTAATTCACCAATAACCGGATGCACCTTTTTATCTCCGCTCACCATATTTAAAACCGCAAAAATAAAAACAGCCAGAAAGAAATTCATTAATGGTCCGGCCAGAACAATAGCTGTTCTTTCCCAAAGTTTTTTGTGTAAAAAAGATACCGGTTGATCCTCTTTAGCTATTTCTTTTCCGTATTCATGCCCGAACATTTTTACATATCCACCCAGTGGAAATAAACTCAGACAATAAACCGTATCTCCTTTTTTCCATTTAAGAAGTTTTTTTCCAAAGCCCAGGCTAAATACTTCCACTCGAACTCCGCAGAAGCGAGCTACCATGAAATGCCCTAGTTCATGGATAAAGACCAGTACACCTAACAGAACAATAAAAGGAAAAAGAGAGTTAATCACTCCCCATGTTGAAGAAAGTATTTCTAGAAAAACAGACATGATTCTTATTATTATTGAACAGTTTTATTTAAAACACAAATACTTAATAGAATAAAGGAAGTCTCATTAACACTGAGTTAGAAGTAAAGTGGAGATAAAGTGCTAATAGAAAAATATAAAAACGGGAAAGCCAGCAAAAAACCGTCAAGGCGATCCAACAGGCCCCCGTGTCCGGGTAATAAACAACCACTGTCTTTTACTCCCGCTTTTCTTTTTAATAAAGACACAAACAAGTCACCCGTTTGAGCTACAAAAAAACCCAGAGCGCCTAAAAGAAAGCATAAGGGATACATAAGTGTTTGCCCTGACAATTCAAAATAATTAATGGAAATGAAATGAACTCCTATTACAAAAATAAGGCCGCTGGCAAACAGACCGCAAAAAAGCCCGGCCCAGGTTTTTCCTGGAGAAATAGAAGGAACCCATTTTTTACCACCTATAAACTGCCCGCCGGCCCAGGCAAAAATATCACCGGAAAATACGATGCATAGACACAAAAGTAATAACTCAGAGTCTCTTTTTTCCTGTAAAAATACTTTAAGAAATAAAGCTGTTGGCCCGGCAATATAAAAAAGACTAATAAGGCCAAGACTTAGTTTTTGTAAAATATCCTCTTTTTTCCAATACAAAAACCAAAAGCTAAACACTAAAAAAAAAGTAAATATCAAAACAAAATCAAGGATATGGTTGGAAGAAAAACACAACATATATGCTATAAAAGATAAAAATGTGAAAAATGGAGTTGAGTTGATGAAAAATGGTGAATTTTTTTTTTCAAAAAAAATTAAGCGGTAATATTCCCATAGCAGACCGGCTGTAAGAGCTGACACTAATATAGGCATTCCCGGAATAGGTAAAAAAATCCATATCAAAGCTAAAAAAATAATCATTCCCAGGGAGCTTAAAATTCTTGGGATCAATTGATTCCTTTTCATTGTTGATTATTCCCTTTCACTTGTATTTTTATTAAAAACTCCACCGAAGCGGCGCTGAGTTTGAGAATAAAATTTTAAAGCTTTTATTAATTCTTCTTCGTTAAAATCCGGCCATAAAAGAGAGCTGACATAGATTTCAGAGTAAGCCGCTGACCATAAATAAAAGTTGGATATTCGGCTGACCGCTCCAGTGCGAATAATCATATCCGGTGGTGGAAAAGCCGAGGAACTTAAATATTTGGAAAAGCTATCTTCATTTATATCTTCTGTTTTTATTTTTCCGGTTGTTAATTTTTCAGATAAAATTTTAACGGCTTCAATGATTTCCCTTTTTCCTCCATAATTAACAGCCACAATAAGTTGTAAACCTTGATTATTTTTTGTTTGCTCTCTCATTTCATTAAAAATATTTTTTACTGAAGGACTGAGTTCTCCCAGGTTTCCCAAAACATGTAAGCGAATTTGATCCCTGTTTAATTCTTCTTTATAGCGAGTCAGTGCCCGACGCATGAGTTTCATAATAACAGATACTTCTGTGGAAGATCTTTTCCAATTTTCCGTGCTAAAGGCGAAGACTGTAAGGTAGGGAATGCCCAGGCGGGAGCAGCTTTTTACCATCTGCCGCAAAGCTTTTACTCCCCGAAAGTGACCAAAATAGCGAGGCCAACCTTTGTTTTTAGCCCAGCGGCCGTTGCCATCCATGATAACAGCTAAGTGCTGAAAATTCTCCGGACAGTTAAACTTGCATAAGTTCCTGCTGTTTTTTTTCTGAAAGTTCATTTACTTTTTTAATAAATTCATCTGTCATTTCCTGAATATCATTTTCTGTATCTTTTGCCATGTCTTCACTGATTTCTTTTTCTTTAAGGAGTTTTCTAACCTTTTCGTTCATCATTTTTCGGATTTGGCGAAACTCCACCCGAGCTTTTTCCACATCTTTTTTAAAGGCCCGAATAAGCTCCTGCCTTCTCTCTTCAGTTAATTCCGGTACCCGCAGCCGAATGACTTTTCCATCTCTCTGAGGAGCCATCCCTAAATCACTTTTAATAAGAGCTGCCTCAATATCTTTCAGGGTATTTTGATCCCAGGGAGAAATAAGTAAGGATCGGGCGTCCGGACAGGAAATAGAAGCGATATGTTTTAATTCCTGTTCGCTTCCGTAGGAGCTTACTTTTACTCCTTCCAACAAGGAACTGTTTGCGGGACCGGTGCGCATTTTCTGAACTTTTTCCTGAATGTGCTGAAAAGCTTTTTGCATTCTGTCTTTTGTCTCTTTTTTTATTTCTGCTGTGTCCATTTTCCGTTCACTTTCCTTCCATCCGTTTTAAAAAAGTTAATGAATTAAAGTTCCTAATTTTTCTCCTTTAAGAATCCGGACAATATTACCTTTTTGTTTTAAATTAAAAGTAATGAGTGGTTTATGATTGTCCATACATAAACTGATAGCCGTGGAATCCATTATCTTAATTCCTTTATTTAAAACATCAATGTATTTGAGTTCATCATATTTTTTTAAATTCTTGTTTTTTTCCGGATCTTTTTCGTACACTCCATCCACTTTAGTGGCTTTTAGTAAAATATCCACATTCATTTCCATAGCTCTTAAAGCGGCGGCGGTATCTGTCGTGAAGTAAGGGTTTCCCGTTCCGGCGGCAAAAATAACAATGCGGTTTTTATCCAGATGACGAAGCGCTTTCCGACGAATATAAGGTTCCGCCACTTCAGAAATACGGAGAGCTGTTTGTACTCGTGTAGGGATCCCTTTTCTTTCCAAAGCATCTTGAAGAGCTAAAGCATTGATACAAGTAGCCAGCATTCCCATGTAATCTGAACTGGCCCGATCTATTCCCTGTGATTCATTAGAGACACCTCGGAAAATATTTCCACCGCCTACTACCAAAGCTGTTTGAACAGATAACTCATGGACTTCTTTTAACTCTTCCGCCACACGGGATAAAGTGGGAGCATGAATGCCAAAATGATTTTCGCCACTGAGAACTTCTCCACTAATTTTAATTAAAATTCTTTTGTATTTGGATGAACTCAATTTGTTTCCCCGGCTGATGCTCCATTTGCAGTTGGTGAGCATTCTTCTCCTAATTCAAAACGGACAAAGCGGCGAATTAATATATTTTCTCCCAATTTGGAAATCATGTCTTTAAGGCTTGCTTCTACGGTTTTAGGTTCGTCCCCTTGAGAGCTGCTTAAAAAAATCTGCTCCATTAAGCAAACTTCCGCAAACCACTTGTTCATTTTTCCTGTTACTATTTTATCTAAAACCGCCGGAGGTTTTTTATGCTCTCTCTGTGTTTGTTCTCTTAACAGGGATTCTTCTTTTTTTCTGGTTTCTTCCGGGATATCCTCCCTTTGAACAAAGAGAGGATTCATAGCGGCAATGTGCAAACAGAGTTGGTGTACAAAAGTTTTAAAATCCTCCCCGCGGGCGGCAAAGTCCGTTTCCACGTTCACTTCCACTAGCACTCCGATGCGTCCCTCTCCATGCAAATAAGCGGAAACTCTTCCTTCTTTGGTTTGTCGAAAAGATTTTTTTTCGGCGCGGGCAAGCCCCCTTTTTTTCAACCATTCCAAAGCTTTTTCAAAGTTTTGCCCGGATTCCTGAAGGGCTTTTTTACAGTCTAAAACACCGGCTCCCGTTTTAGCTCTTAAACTTTTAATTTCATCAAGACTCATTCCGCTGGCTCCGATTTTTTTTCCTCCAACTCCATAGAAATTTCCACATCATCCGCTGTACCGGCTGCCACTAATTTTCTTCCTTTGGATTTAAATACTTTTACAACAGTGGGACCTTGTTTGTGCCCTTCCTTTTTTTCTGCATGAGGGGAAAATTCTTCCTTGCTTTGTTTTTGTTTCTGATCCAGTACAGGTTGTTGCCTTAAATGCTGTTTCCATTTTTTTTGACCTTCCTGACAGGCTTGACTGACTAGATTAATAAAAAATTCAATGGAGCGGCTGGCATCATCATTGCCAGGAATAGGATAGTTGATTTTTTCCGGATCGCAATTGGTATCTACTAAAGCTACAACAGGAATTCCCAGCCGGTGAGCTTCCGCAACAGCAATATTTTCTCTATTAATATCCACGATAAAAAGCGCCGCCGGATTTTTTTTCATTTCACGGATGCCTTCCAAATAGTCATTTAAACGTGTATATTCTTTTTCAATTCGGGCTTTTTCTTTTTTAGAGTAAGGTTCCAAATCCCCTCTTTCTCTCATTTGATCAATTTTTTTCATTCGATCAATACTGACTTTAATAGTTTGAAAATTAGTTAAGGTTCCACCTAACCATCTTTTGCTGACGTAAAACTGTCCCGCTTCTTTAGCGGCTTTTTGAATAAGGGGTACAGCTTGTTTTTTAGTACCGACAAAGATAAAAACTCCGCCCTTCGCAGTTATGTTTTCTACAAAATTCAAAGCCTTACGTGTGCAATCCAGGGTTTTTTGCAAATTAATGATGTGGATTCCTCCTCGTGAAGTATAAACATAAGGTTTCATCTTGGGGTTCCATCTTTGAATTTGGTGACCGAAGTGAACACCGGCATCCAACATATTTTTAATGTTTAAGTCTGGCATATTATCCTCTACCTCATTTTTTTTCACACAAAACAGATTTTTCCTATAAAGCCAAGAGCTATCATGCTTTGCATAATAAAAGCAAGTTAAAATAAGGCCGTTTCAAAAAATCTTATTCTTCTGTGTTTTTATTAACAGGGGATTGAAGTTGAAAAAACAAAAGAGTTGGAACCGCCCATCAGTTTAGAACATATTTACCGGATCGGGATTTATGTGAATTTGCACGGGACCGATATTGGATGAGGCGGAAATATTTAATACAATTTCCTCAGCCTGTTTTAAAACGGAAGGATTTAAGCTTTTAAGCAATAAATGATATCGGTATTTGTTTCTCAAGCGAAAATGGGGAGCTGGAGTTGGTCCCAGTAAGCTTAGGTGTTTTAAATTTTTTAATTGTTCCTGAATTTTTAAAGCTTCCTTTTTAGCGGCTGAGGAGGATACAGATTGCACACGAAGCAAAGAAAGTTTTCCAAAAGGAGGATAAGCATATTTTTTTCTGTGCTTTAATTCTCGTTTGGCAAAGTGCTCATAGGTTCCTTTTTTTAAGTCCTGTATCACCGGGTGAGAAGGGTTATAGCTTTGTAAGATCACTCGTCCCACCTGTTTTCTTCTGCCGCTTCGACCGGCCATTTGACTAAGGAGTTGAAAGCTTTTTTCCGATGCTCGAAAATCCGGGTAATTTAAACCCTGGTCAGCTGAAATCAGTCCCACCAGGTTTAAGAATGGAAAATCCAGACCTTTAGCTATCATTTGAGTGCCAATTAAAATATCCACTTCTTTTTTTTCTATCCGGTTAATTATACGCTCCCATTGTTTATGGTTTTTTACTTTATCCCGATCGGCGCGGACTATACGGGAGGAGGGAAAAAGCTTTTTCAGTTCCTGCTCGACTGTGGCCGTTCCCACGCCAAAAGAAAAGAGCTGTTCCGCTCCACACTTGGGGCAGCTCTCTTTTTTTTCTTCCCGAAAGCCGCAATAATGACAAATCAGATGAGATTTTTGGTGCTGGGTGAGACTGATATCACAATTAGCACAGGAAAAGTGAAAACCACAAGCCGAACAAAATATATGGGAGCTTTCGCCTCGGCGATTTAAAAATAAAGCCGCCTGTTCCTTTCTTTTTAAGGATTTTTGTAAGGCTATGTATAACTTTTCGCTCAGCCAATAAGGTAAATTATTTTCTTTCCCCTTTTCTTTTTTTTTCATGTCCACTATTTCCAAATGGGGAGCCTCTGTTTCAAACACCCGCTTTTTTAAAGAATGATAAAAATATTTTCCGGAGTGAGCGTTCCACCAACTTTCCAAACTAGGAGTGGCGGAAGACAGCACTACAGGAATATTTAAACATTTTCCTAAATACACGGCGGCATCTCTTCCATGGTATTTTAGTTTTTCCTCTTGTTTAAAGTGGGACTCATGTTCTTCGTCTAAAATAATCCAGGACAGACGAGGTAGAGGACAAAACAGAGCTGAACGGGGGCCGATGAGAATTTTTTTTTCCCCCTTCTCAGCGGCCATCCATTGTTGGTATTTTTGTCTGGGACTGAGGCCGGAGTGAAAACAAGCCACCTGCCCGGGG
>JANQSX010000116.1 GCA_028279085.1 Bdellovibrionales bacterium | reverse complement strand
GGCTCAGAAGAAAGGAAAATTTCCTGTGTTCTGCACGGAATTTTGCGGAGCCGGCCATTCCAGTATGCTGAGTTCTGTTCATGTAATGGGTGTAAAGGAATGGGAAAAATGGTTGGCTACTAACCCTTATAAAGGGCTTAGTCTTTCTCAGATAGGAGAAAAAGTATTCCAAAAAAGCTGTATTGCTTGTCATACAGCTACTCAAGAGAAAAGAATAGGCCCTGGTTTTGCCGGACTTTTTGGTTCAAAAAGAGAATTTGCAAAAGGGGGAAGTCTTATAGCAGATGAAAGTTATATAAGGGAATCTATTTTAACTCCTGCTACCAGAATTGTAAAAGGTTATGGGAATCTAATGACTCCTTTTGCGGGTTTGTTACAGGAAGAGGAAATGACAGGGCTTATTGAATATATTAAATCTTTAAAAGTTTCTTCTGATGGAAAAGGTCAATCCAACGAAGAAGAATAGTATATAGTGGCTTTTGAGTATATTTTGGATTAAATAAAAAAAAGGAAAATAAAATGTCTGTAAACTATCTAAACGAAAAAAAAGGACTCGCTTCCTGGTTATTTACCTTGGATCATAAAAGGATTGGTATTCTTTACATGATCACTGTTTTTACTTTTTTTTTACTGGGTGGAGTGTTTGCTCTTTTGATGCGGCTTGAGCTTTTTAGTTCCGGAGAAAATCTAGTGGCTGCCGCTGTTTATAATCAATTTATGACTTTTCATGGGGCTATTATGGTTTTCATGGTGATTATTCCCGGTATCCCCGCTTTCATGGGGAACTTTTTTTTACCTCTACAAATTGGAGCAAAAGATGTAGCTTTTCCAAGGATTAATCTGCTTTCCTGGTATTGCTTGATTGTAGGTGCCATGGTGGCTCTTTGCTCTTTGTTTTTTAATGGAGTGGATACAGGGTGGACCTTTTATACTCCTTACAGTATCCGTACGGATAACGGTACTATTTGGGTAGTTCTGGGAGCCTTTATTATGGGCTTTTCCTCTATCTTAACAGGTCTTAATTTTATTGTAACTGTTCATAAGCTTAGGGCAAAAGGTATGGGTTTTTTTCAAATGCCTCTTTTTGTATGGGCGCTTTATTCCACAGCTATTATTCAAGTTCTAGCTACTCCTGTTCTTGCTATTACTTTGCTTTTACTCTCTGCAGAAAGGATTATGGGAATAGGTATTTTTGATCCCAAATTAGGTGGAGATCCTGTTTTGTTTCAACATTTCTTTTGGTTTTATTCTCATCCGGCTGTTTATATTATGATTCTGCCGGCTATGGGAGTTATTAGTGAACTCATTACCACTTTTTCTAGGAAAACGATATTTGGTTATAAAGCCATTGCCTTTTCCAGTGTGGGAATTGCGGCCGTGAGTTTTTTTGTTTGGGGTCACCATATGTTTGTCAGTGGTCAGTCTGAATGGGTGGGAATTTTATTTTCTTTTATTACTATGTTGGTGGGGGTGCCTACAGCCATTAAAGTATTTAATTGGGTGGCCACTATGTATAAAGGTTCCATTAAGTTTGATACTCCCATGCTTTATGCCAATGGGTTTTTGTTTTTATTTGTGATAGGGGGAGTAACAGGTATTATGCTGGCCACTTTAGCTTTTGATGTGCATGTACATGATACTTACTTTGTGGTGGCGCATTTCCATTATGTGATGGTGGGGGGAACTTTAATGGCTATTGCCGGAGGACTGTTTTACTGGTTTCCCAAAATGTTCGGTAAGATGTACAGTGAGTTTTGGGCACGCATTAGTTTTGTTCTTGTGTTTGTAGGTTTTAATGTGACTTTTTTCCCTCAATTTATCTTAGGTTTTATGGGGATGCCCCGTCGTTACCATGATTATGCGCCGGCTTATGAACCCTTAAATCAACTCTCTACAGTCGGCTCCTGGATGATTGGCTTAGGTTTTGTTGTTGTATTTTTTGTAGTGATTCAAGCTTTGTTAAAAGGGGAGAAAGCACCGGCTAACCCCTGGGGAGCAGTGACTTTGGAGTGGCAAACGGATTCTCCACCCCCTCATGAAAACTTTCATGAAACTCCAGTGGTGACGAAAGGACCTTATGACTACAGTTGAAGCAAAAACACATAAAGTAGCTCATCACTTTGATAGCGCTGATCAGGAAAAGGCAGCTAGTAAACTGGGAATATGGCTTTTTCTTTGCACGGAAATTCTTATGTTTGGCGGCTTGTTTGTGGGCTATGCTCTTTATAAGAGAATGTATCCGGATATTTTTCTTCAAGGCTCTACTTTTCTAGATTGGAAGTTAGGAGCTTTAAATACAGTTGTTTTGCTTGTTAGCTCTCTCACTATGGCCTTAAGTATTTATTACGCCCAAAAAGGAAAAAATTCTAAATCCACTACATGTTTGTGGATTACTCTTCTCTGTGGTTTTATATTTATGGGGGTTAAATATATTGAATACTCACATAAATTACACTTGGGTTTAGCTCCTGGAGATTTTTTCTCCTATACAGAAACGACTACTTTAAAAGGACTCCCTCTTTATTTCTCTTTTTATTATTGTATGACAGGTCTTCATGGCTCCCATGTTTTGGCTGGCATGGTTCTTATTTTTTGGCTCATTATTCGTTCTCACAAAAAACATTTTGGTCCGTCTTATTACACTCCTCTTGAGTGTGTAGGACTTTTTTGGCATTTAGTGGATTTAATTTGGATTTATCTGTTTCCTCTATTATATTTAGTGGAATGATTTGAATGGGGAGATAAGTTTATGTCATCAAGTAATCATATTGTACCTTTAAATATTTATATTAAGGTTTTGTCCGCTTTATTGGTTTTAACTGTTCTTACTGTAGCAGTGGCCCAGATGGACTTTGGTGTGTTTAATGTGCTAATTGCGATGGGTATTGCCACTGTCAAAGCCACTTTGGTTTTGCTTTTTTTTATGCACTTGAAATATGATAATAAACTATTTTTAGTCATTTTTTTGACAGGAGTGTTTTTTTTAATCGTTCTGTTTTTATTTTGTGAATTTGATATTATCACCCGTATTCCTGAAAACTCTGTCCTTTAATTTGATACTACCATTTGCTCCTTTATTTGGAAAAAAATGTTTGTAAAATCATTTGCGGCTTGTTTTATTTGTGTGACTGCTTGTCTGTAAACCCTTGGGAGATTAATAAAATCTTCAAAGTCTCTATAGTAAATATCTATAATGGGTTCTAATTCATTGATAGGTATTGGGTCGGTGAAAAATCGGCTATTCAGTTCGTGTGTTAACACAAAATACATAAGCTCAATATTTTTTCTCTTTTCCACAGGTAAGTCCTGTATTCTCTCTATTAAAAATTGATGGAATTTTTTATATGCTGTGTGGGAGTGTGTGGAATGGCTATTTCGATTGGCATGACCTATATCATGTAGGAAAAATCCTTGAGGTGAAATCATTCTATTATGTGTCTTTTTCTCTGTTTTTTCAAGACCAATAGGATGAATGTTCAAAGGATGTACTCTGTTGAAAGCTATTATCCCTAGTCCCCCTTTTGTTGTTGGTATTAAAATTTTCTCAGGAAAAAGATGGATCAAGTCATTAATAACTACTGATGGTTCTTCATTCATCAGAGGTTTAGAGTTTAATATTTCATGGTATGAAGGAGACAGCACTTTAGACAGTGAATAGTTAAAATGTATCCACCAGTTATAAGTTACCTTTTGTTCCTGAACAGCTTTTTCCGCTTCTTTTTCTAAAAGCTCTAAAGCTTTTAGTCGTTCATTTTTTTGAGACTGAGATAAGATGCCTTTTTTTATGTATTCAATGTGCATAGGAATTTTATCTGCGAAATAATCAATATGTGTGACCTGCGGATCTACTCTTAGTTTTGTAAACTGTTCTTTCAGAGCTAACCACTCATTTGCTTCATTGAGCCCTCTGGTCCAAAATGAATTATATCCTTGAGATTGAAGTGCTTCCTCTTCTCGAGATTTTTCAGGTAGGAGTAATTCACTGGAATGAAGCCTTTTTTTAACAGGATGTACGGACTTTTCAGTAAAACTACTTTCACAGGTCAGGCCTAGTGCAAGGGGATACGATAGTCCTAAAATATACAGAATAGACAATAAATAAAAAAAATTCATGTAGAAGTCATCTCCTTTATCTTTTCCTTTTTTGTGGAGGTATTCAATATACGTAGAGTGTAATTAGCATAACTTAACATGAAAGAATCCTTGATTTTAAAGGATATATCTACACTAAGATGTAAACTGGAAAGATATGTGTAATATTTTTACTATGTATGTAATATTTATATGGAGTTTGCAACTATAAAAGGAGCTTAAATGTATATTGTCCGGATGAATAGTTGATTATACTTCTTTAGGTAATATTTTTAGTTAGGTGCCATTTTCGTAAATATTTGTTTTTTAGTTAAAATAAAGGTACAGATATCAATGTACCGAGACTTATTAGTTTTTATGCAATAGGAATGATATTTTCATTATTAACTCTCAATGAGTTAATTTAAAGAGAATGATTAAATGATAAAAGTCAAAGATTACTTTAAACTCACTAAATCTGGTATTGTGTTTTTTGCTCTTGTCAGTGCCAGTGCAGGCTATACTCTGGCTTCATGGACCAGTGTTGAAACTCATGCGCTCTTTTCTTCTATACGATTTCCTTTCTTTTGGTTAATAGGAGGTTTGTATTTGGTGGTTAGTGGTAGTTTTGCTCTCAATCAAGCTTATGAATGGCGGTTGGATTCTTTAATGAACCGGACTAAAAAACGCCCGGTGCCTTGTGGGAAATTAACAGCTTTCCAGGCCTTTTCTTTGGGTATGGTGGAAATAATTTCAGGGCTTTTTATTCTTTTAGCTCTCAAACCTTTAACGGCCGGACTCGCTCTTTTAGCGGTTTTACTCTATAATTTTTTCTATACGATATTTTGGAAAAAAAAATGGGTATTTGCTGCTGTACCTGGTGCTCTGCCTGGTGCGTTGCCGGTGATGATTGGTTACTCTGTGCTCTCTTCTTCTATTTTTTCCATGGAATGCCTTTATTTATTCTTTATTTTATTTTTATGGCAAATGCCGCATTTTTGGTCCTTAGCCTTGTATTATAAAAAAGATTATCAGTTAGCGGCTATTCCTGTTCCTCCTCTTCGCCTGGGTTTGAACAAAACACTTTACTATATGGGCTTTTATCTTCTTTCTTATTTAGGTCTGGCACTTATTTCTCCTTTGTTTTTTAAAATGAATGTGGTTTATGTTTTTCTTCTTATTCCTTTTTGTATAAAAGTTTTTTGGGAATTTATGAAGTTTTCTAAAAGGCTAATATGGAAACCTTTTTTTCTCTGGCTTAATTTTAGTGTTTTACTTTTTCTTTGGGCTCCTGTTTTTGATCTTTGGATTTATTCTATTATTCGATGATTTTTTTAACTTATATGTGTTAATCCGACTTTGAATTCTTTCTATTTATTTTAGAAAAAGTGTGTGATAATTTGTAAATTAATGCTGCCACTATTAAATTCAGTACTGCTAAAAAAAGAAAAATTTCTGTTTCATTGAGCCCTATTTTAAACAATACGATAAGAAAGGTGGCGGATAATAACATAAAAAAAGCGTCAAAAATATTACTTCCGGCTATCACTCTTGATAGATATTGCTTTGGTGATATTTTTTGTAAAAAAGTCATTAAAGGCACAAAAAATAAACCTCCTGAAAAAGAAATCATGATTAAATCAAGTATAATTCTGAAATGTCTTGGGTTTGTAATGAAATCAATAAAATTAATTAATTTTTTACTATTGTGATTTATAGATTGAGATTGAAAAAATAAATCGAATAGAAATACACTAAGCCCTAAAGCACCAATAGGAGTTAACCCTAATTTTAATTTGTTTCTAGAAAGTTTTTTACATATCATGCACCCTAGTCCAATACCAATAGAAAATAAGGTTAGTAAAAAAGTCACCACTTGCTCGTTACCCCCTAATATTTTTTTTCCATATCCTGGTAAAAGGGAGAGTAGAGCAGCACCATAAAACCAAAACCAGGCCAGTCCTAAAACAGTCCATCTGATATTATTTTTTAAAAAGATATAATGAATTAAATTCCATGTAGAGATCAATGGATTGTATTGAAGAGGTAGATTCGGTTCTAAAGAGGATACTTTTGGGATTGATAAACTGAAAAGAAAACCGATAATAGCCAGGCCAATCACTCCTATACTGACGTATAAAGTGTTTTGTTCAGGAATGGCAATGACCAGTCCTCCACAAACGGTACCAATTAAGATGGCTATAAAAGTAGAACTTTGAAGTAAGGCATTAGCCTCTATTAGTTTATTAGGACTTACTTGTTGTGGCATATAACTATATTTTAATGGGCTGAAAAAAGAAGATTGTAGGCCCATTAAAAATAAAGATAGTAAAAGAATCGATAGATTTTCCGTTAAAAATCCTATAACAGCTAAAATCATTATAAAAAGCTCAAGAATTTTTATGTAGATAATAAGTTGAGCTTTTTCATATTTATCAGCTATTTGCCCACCCATTGCAGAAAATAAAAAAAAGGGAGCAATAAAAATGCCACCACATAGGGCAATAAGTTGCTCTGTACTAAAGTTAGCTAATTTCATGGATTGAAAAGTAATTAAGATAATTAATGCATTTTTAAAAAAATTGTCGTTAAAAGCACCGAAGAACTGGGTATAACATAAAGGCCAAAACTTTCGATTCCATAGTAAAGAACTATTCATTATTTTTTCTTAATGTTTAAAGGGTTATCAGGTTGTGTATCTGGATGAGCTTTTTTAAAAGCAGGTAGATGTTGACATAGGTCTTCTATAGCTAAAAGCCTTGGAAATTTGTTTAAACTTACATTGAATCTTTTTGCATTATAAATTTGAGGGATAATGAAAAGCTCCGCTACTGTTAAACTGCGACCGGCCGAAAAAGAACTAAAATGATTTTCCTTTATTTTTTGTTCTACGGATAGGAGACCTCTATTGATCCAAAATTTTAACCATGCTGTTCTTTTCTTTTCATCTAATTGCCATTGCGATTTTAAATAATTCAATACCATTAAATTTTGTAAAGGTTGTATGCTACTGTTGATAATTTCACAGATACTTAAAACATGAGCTTTCTGTTTTGGTTCTTTTGGAAATAAAGCGGGAGAAGGGTAAATATCTTCCAGGTAATGTAAAATAGCCATAGATTGTGTGATCACTTGATTATTATGTATGAGAGCGGGAACTTGTCCTTCCGGATTGATTTGTTTGTATTTCTCACTCTTTTGCTCTCCTCCCTTTCTAAGCAGGTGAATAGGCATATATTCAAAAGGAATATTTTTGAGGTAGAGAGCAATACGTACTCGATAAGAACAAGAACTACGATAATAACTATAAAGTTGTATTTTGTTTTTCATATTTTAAATAAAGTTATCTTTTCCTCCAGCGAGGAGCAAAACCAATTGAAAAAGTGCAGATTTTTGCCATGAATTTGTTAATACCTTTTTCCCGCATTCCCTGATAACAGATTTTTTTAAATTCTTTTATGCTATTTCCTGTATATAGCAGTTCTCCATTTTTGAAGCATAGGCTACAATATATATCCGATTCTCTTTTTCCCGGGTCTTTTGTAAATGGCATGAGGCAACTGTTACAGCTTTTTGTTTTCATTAAGTTCTCCATTTTATACGGCGAGAACAAGCTTTGTCTAAACGGTTCCATATAGCTTGCCATCCACCGGAATTGTTTATTGTTCGATATTTTATTATATAAATAACATGAGTAGGGTCTTGAGATAAAGTGTTTAATTGATGGTAAAGTGTTCTGGCACTCATTGCTGCAGAGCTATTTAATTTTAACTGTTTAAATATTTTATCAGGAAAAAGTGGAAATAGCTTTCTTGTTATTTCTGTTTTTGTGGGATTAACTTGATTTTCCAGTTCAATAATTACTAATGGGACAGCTGGTTGATAATGTGTGTTTAGCTGCCCGGGACTTAAAGGGGAAGAGGAGAATTGGACTGTCCATTTAATATATTTTTCTTTTTTCAACCATTTTTGTAAGTGATTTTTTGAAATCAATCCTGGTCTTAGAATGTTGAGAGTATTATTTTTAAAATCCGGTTCTAGAACAGTTGATTCAATACCCACTTGGCATTCCCCTCCATCCAGTATCGGTACTTTATTTTTAAAAATGGAATAAACATGTTTTGCTCTAGTAGGGCTTAGTTTTCCAAATAAATTGGCACTGGGTGCACAAAGAGGTGTTGTTTCTTTTATCAACTTTAAAGTTAAAGGGTGTTTAGGAATTCTTAGACCTACTTTTTTTTGTCCGGCTGTAATAATCGGATGAACAGCGGATGTTTTATTTAAAATAAAAGTGATAGGACCTGGGGAAAAATGAGCAATTATTTTTTTAAGGAAAATTTTGTTTTTTTCATCTTGTTCCATTGAAAAAAATGGAGTCATTTGCTTGGTATTAGCACAATGAATAATTAAGGGATTAAAAAAGGGCCTTTTTTTTATATGAAAGATTTTTTTTAAAGCGGTTTCACTAAACACGGAACCGGCTAAACCGTATACCGTTTCTGTGGGAATAGCAACTATTCCTCCCTTTTTAATAAGGTGGCAAGCTTCATCAAAAGAAATATATTTTTTTTTCAAGAACTCATTCTTATTTTTTGTTGTTTTACAAATTTATAAACGTAAGGAAAAATAATTACAAGGAGAACGAAAAAGAGTAATATAGCTAATAAAGAAGCAAATAATTTAAAATTTGCAATAATAGTTTCCCCGTATATAGAGATAATAAATACTTGGGAAGGAACAACTAATAAAGCGACCCCTCCATTAATAAGAATAAATTTGTGAATGGGCATACGTACAACTCCACAAGTTAAATATCCAATAAACCTTAAGCCGGGAGTAAAACGAAATAATCCTGAGACAAAATAACCGTATTTAGAGATCCATCGGTTAATTTTTTCTTTTCTTTTTTGTGGTATAGTTTTTTTGATTATTCGGTGATTAATAATTTTTCCCCGGAATATAAAACCAATCATATAAACTAATAAATCACTTAAAAAGACGGCAAGGAAGCACACTATAGCTGTGGTGCTTGGTTTTACAGGACTTTGTGCATTTTCAATAGCGGAAAGGGGAGGAGGATAGATTTCAGGGTGCGCTCCCATATAAGTCACTAAAGCGGCGGAAA
>JANQSX010000229.1 GCA_028279085.1 Bdellovibrionales bacterium | reverse complement strand
GAGTTTTTATAAAGCAGAAGATGGAAAACCGGGAGAGGGAGGTAGAAAAAAAGGGGCTAAAGGAAAAGATTTAGTTTTATCTGTGCCTGAAGGAACGGTATGTTATGATTCTACCGGTCAACTTTTAAAAGAGCTAAAGACTAAAAACTGGTGTTTTTTAAAAGGAGGTAAAGGAGGCAAAGGGAATTATTTTTTTAAAAATGCCCGTTCTCAGGCTCCTTTAAAAGCTCAACCTGGTGAACCGGCCATACGAAAAAAAATAAGACTAGAGTTGAAATGGTTCAGTGATATAGTGTTCATTGGTTTTAGGGGATCTGGAAAAAGCTCTTTAGTATTGAAACTGGCGAATCAAAAAGGAAAAATTTATCCTTCTTTTAAGCCTCGGATTTTTTCTGTTAAAAATCCTGATTATTCTAATCCTATTTTATGTGTTGATTTACCAGGATTAAGTGTTTCTACTAAAAAGTTTTTAAAACAGGCGGAAAGAAGTAAAATTGTTATATTTGTTGTTTCTCTTATGGATGAAAATCCTTTTTTATCTTATGAAAGATTAAAAAAAGAACTTCTATCTTATGATAAAAAACAAAATAGTAACTTAAGTAAAAAGCCTTCTATCTTAGTTTTAACTGGAGAAAAGCATTCCACTTCTATTGAAAAAGAAAAAGCTTTTTGTAAAGAACCGATACAAACTTTTTCTTTTTTTTCTGTAGAAAACAGGAAACAGCTTAACCAATTATTTGCAGAGCTTTTAAAAGCATTGGAGCTTTTTTGAATAAACAATTGAAACCGGCAAATTTTAAAATGGGAGTATTTGGCGCTTCCTTTAATCCCTTACATTTAGGACATTTAAATTTACTAATTCAAGTTCAAGAGCAATTTGAATTTGATCTTATAAAAGTGGTTCCAGCTTGGCAAAATCCGCTTGTCTTCCCCCCTTGTGAGGTATCACCGGAAAAACGACTAGCTATTGTTCGTAAAGTTTTTAAAGAATACCCTTTTATAGAAGTGGATGATCAAGAAATAAAAAGAGGAGGATTAAGTTATACTATTAATACTATCGATACGCTTACAAATGAAGATCCTATTAATAAAGATATTTTTCTTATTATGGGTATAGATCAATTAGTTCATTTTGATAAATGGAAAAATTTTGAAAATATTATTCAAAAAGTGCATTTAGTGGTTTGTAGCAGAAAAGGATATGAATGGAATAATTTAATAATTCCTCCTTTATTGAAAAAAAGTATTCTATCTTTTCCTAGAAGTTCACAGGAAGTAAAAAACTCTTCTACTCCTCCTCCTGCTTTATCAAAAAGAGTTGTGAAATTGAAAACGGGTATGAGTATACACTGGCTTCCTTTGAATAACATGGATGTTTCTTCTTCATATATTCGTCGAAGAATTAAACAAAAACTTTCAGTTAATCATTTAGTTCCCCCTTTGGTAAATCAGTGGATTCAAAAAAGAAATCTTTATCAAGAAGTATTATCTTCTGAAAAGAATACAGACTCTTTTCATTTAATGAAATATTGTATGAATATTTTGGTTGATAAAAAAGGTGAAAAAATTAAAACTTTTGACTTAAGAAAGGTGCCTTCCTCTCCTTTTAATTTTGTTTTGATAGTGTCCGGTCTAAACATTCGGCATACAAAAATGTTGGCTTCTTATTTACATAGTCAGGTTAAAAAAGAGTTTTCTTTTTGTGTTCAAAAAATGGAAGGACAGGAAAATGGGGAGTGGATTGTTTTGGATTATGGAGAATTAGTTATACATGTTTTTTATGATTATACTAGAGATTATTATCGTTTGGAAGATTTTTATCAAGAGCAAATTCAAAAAGGAAGCCAGGATGTGAAGAAACTTATAATACAAAAATAAAATGAGTTTTATTTCTGGGAATGATTTTTGCATGTCAGTTCATTCATGGTGAAAAGATCTTTATGGCAAACGTCACGAAAATGGTCTTCTTGGTTAAGAAATTGTAGCATCTGTCGTTTAGCTTATCCTCCAGTTAATTGGCTGTGCCCTTATTGTTGGAAAAAATTAAGAAGCTTTTATCTACCACCACCGGATATGGTGCGGAAACAAGGAGATTTTACTCATATTCGTTTGTTTGATTGGGATGGAGATAATAATCTTTTTATTCGTTTGTTTTTAAACAGTTTGAAAAAAGGAGGTCCTTCTTTTATTTTTAATCAGATAGTATTGGACTTTTTACATCGTATTGTACAAGTAACTTCTTTTCCTCTAAATGCTGTTTTGGTTCCAGCTCCAGGCCACTCTCAAACTCATTCTCAAGATCATGCTTTTTGTCTAGCCGCTTCCTTTGCTCATTGGTCTGGGGTATCTATTCAAAACCCTCTTGTTCAACTCTTTCCTTTTGATAAGAAACAAAAAAAGAAAGAAAAAGGGGAAAGAAAAGCCATTCGTTTTTATCTGAAGGAAAAACCTATAAATGATAAAACAATTATTTTTATAGATGATGTTCTCACTACCGGTGCCACCGCTCAAGCTGCATGGAAAGCCTTAGGAGAACCGGAACAATTTATCATTTTTACACTGGCCTGGCGTCGTCTGATTTAAATAAAATATTTTATAGAATTAATTATTGAAGTTTTTTGTTTTTAAGATTGTTTTTTGGTATAAAGTATACTGAGCTGTTAAATTATTTTCATAACGTTCAAATTCATTTTCCCTTTGCCAGTGAGAAAGGAAATTCATTCCATTGAAAGAATATAAATGAAAAAAAGTAAATATCTCTTTCTATTCGTTCTGTTTTTATTCTCCATTTCAGCTTTTCCTTTTTCCATAAAGGATTTTGAGAAAATTCTTCAAAAGTATTCACAAAACTCAGGTGTAAGAATGTCTTTTAAAAAAGAAACCCATTTAGAATTACTAAAAAAAAAGAAGGTATCCGAAGGAGAAATATTTTTATCAAATGGTCGGGTTTTATTGAAGGTTAAAGATCATTTGAATACTCAAATTTTATTTGACGGAAATCATTTATGGTATATTCGCTTACCAAGTGAGGAAAAAAAACAAATTGTTAAAGTGGATTTAGAGACTAAAGGTAAAAATAATATGTTAATTTCTTTCTTATTTAAACCTGATTTGTTTCTTCAAAATTTTCGGTTTCTTTCTTCTCGCTTTAAAGGGCGCTCTCGAATTTTGAATTTTGAACCAAAAAACTCTGAATCGGAAATTCAGTTTTTTTCTGTAAAGGTAGAGGGAAACCTGATTTTGGCAGCTTGGTTAAGATGGAAGAACCTGGGTAATGAGGAAAAATATAGGTTTTTTAATATTCGCTTCAATCAAGATATTCCTATCAGTTACTTTCAAATAGATACAAAATGAATATATTAACAGCTTTGGTTTTCGTTTTTCTTTTGTATAAAAGAAAAGTTATTGGTTAAAATAGCATTTGTATTTCCATTTGATGTGAAACCCTGTCTTTTTATTGGATAGGTAATGGTGTTGAAAAATAGAAAGATAAAATAGAAACGTTTTAAACAAAGAGCGTTAAAGCCAATCTTTTTTTGATACATGAGGCTTTTCAGTATAAAACAGAATATAGTGTGGTCTTAACAGTTCTATTTTACGGTCAGGAAAATTTCAGACCCCAGTTGGTTTAAGAGAAAAAGGAGAAGAAAGAGAAATATGAACTTTTTTAACAGAATGTATGATTATTTTTCACAAGACCTAGCTATTGATTTAGGTACAGCTAATACCCTGGTCTATGCCAAAGGGCAAGGGATTATTTTAAATGAACCGTCTGTGGTGGCTGTGAAAAAAACAGTGAGTGGAGAAGATGAAGTGTTAGCTGTGGGGACAGAGGCTAAATTTATGCTAGGTCGTACACCAGGAAGTATTAAAGCTATTCGTCCCATTAAAGATGGGGTGATAGCTAACTTTGAAATTACACAAAAAATGCTCAAATATTTTATTACTCGTTCTTCCACTCCTTCTCGTCGGTTGATTCGTCCTCGTATTATTATTTGTGTGCCTTTTGGAATTACTCAAGTGGAAAAAAAAGCAGTGAAAGAATCAGCTTATTCCGCAGGTGCCAGAGAAGTGTATCTTATTGAAGAACCTATGGCGGCGGCTATTGGCGCAGGTCTTCCTATTACAGAAGCTAGAGGGAGTATGATTGTAGATATCGGAGGTGGCACAACCGGTATTGCCGTTATCTCTCTTAATGGAATTGTTCATTGTGAATCTATTAAAGTAGCAGGAGATAAATTTGATGAAGCTATTATCAATTTTGTTCGCCGACAGAAAAATCTTTTAATAGGGGAAAGAACAGCAGAAAATATAAAAATCAATATTGGTACAGCTGATCCTGGTTCAGAAAAAAAAGTGATGGAAATTAAAGGAAGGGATTTGATGATAGGTGCGCCAAAAACAATTAAAATTACCAATATTCAAA
>JANQSX010000211.1 GCA_028279085.1 Bdellovibrionales bacterium | reverse complement strand
ATCTTCTTTTTGGTTATGTTGCAGGGACGAGTAGTGATATTAGTGGGGATATGAATGTTTTAATAGGTGGCGAGCAGGCGGGGACTCAATCTGACATAGATACTGATTGGAATGTAATTATTGGTCATGCTGCTGGGGGACAGGCTGAATTAAAAGGCGGGGGAAGTAATGTATTCTTAGGGTATGACGCCGGTTGGGCCACAAAAATAGGACCAGTAACCAACTTACATCATGGAAAAGGAAATACATTTGTGGGAGCTTCCGCCGGAAGGGGGCACACTTTAGATACAGATAGCTTACATGACAGTTATAATCTTAATCTAGGTAATATGGTTTTTATGAAGTCCATTGATAAAACAGGTATGGACGCTTCTGTTTATGAAGTACCACAAAACGAGGTGTGGATTAGTGGACAATTAAAGTTGTGTGATGTAAATGGTGCTTCCTCATCCTGTAAACCAGTGGCCAAAGAGGCTGACACAACAGCTTTGCGAAATAGAATACAATCTTTAGAGCAAAGTTTAAGGGATTTATGTAATGCTGCAAATATACAAGGCTTCACTTGTCCCCCTTAGAGGGAAACATGAAACATATAGCATATTTATTTCTTAAAAAGGAGATAAACAGATGAAACTTATTGTCATAGCTCTTATTTTTTCCTTTTTATCCTGTCAGGAAGATAGAACAAGCAGGGCAAATAATGAGGGAGAGTCTTACGAAAATGAGGGAGAAGAGTCTTGTAATGAGGGAGAGTCTTATAATGATGAATACTGCGAAGCTGTTAATACATCTGACACGGAAGAAGAAAAAGAGAGACGAAGAAGACGAAGAAGATAAAAATTGTTTTGGTTGTTTAAAATTGAGATTTTAGTTGAAGACCAAAATGAAAATTATTTGTCATATCGTTTGTAGTATTTTTCTGTAAAGAAAGAGCAGTGTGTGCATCAGGTTTCTTTATTATTTTTTTACTTTTTGAGGATTTGTCTTCATTCCATAAATTATTTATGTCAATTGGATAGCTATATCCAAAGTAGAAAGTAAGATTGGCTTTTATCTTATGATGAAATAAAAGACCAACATTTAATCCTATACTTCCTTCTAGAAGATGAGAGTAATTACCCAATAGATCTGTATTTTTTTTCTGTTTTTCCTGTTTTGCTTTGTTATTTAGAAATTGAACAAGTTTTCCAGTCACTTGAGGAGCAAGACTTCTAAGGGAAAAAGGAAAACGGGCAAAGTAAATAGGGGTTTTAATAAATTTTTTAAGTTTAATACCAGTGGAAAGAAGATCATTTGTTTCTTCAAAAATTCTATCTTGTAGGAAAAGATTAAGTTCAGGAGTAGTTAATGCATTTAATGGTTTAAAATAACGAAAAGGAATGGATTTTTTCTTTAAAGCTGTTTGGTAAGTTGCAAAAGGCGTGAAATAAAACTCACTACCCCAATTCATTGTATAATGTGAATTTGCTTTTATACGAAAGTTGGAATCCTCTTTAGAAAGATTGAAATGGTATTGTAATGAAGCTTTTAAGATAAAGTGTCGATGAAAATCAAAATTCTCACTGTATTTTCTTTTATATTGTAGTTGCCAGGAAGGTTCTATACTTAAATAGTAAGAAGATTTTGAAACTTTTTCTAATTCTACCCAGGATAGAGCGTTTTTCATGTATACAGAGGAAGACCAATAGCCGGTTTTAAATAGAGGAAATAAAAAACCCTGACTAAATTCATGAATGTAAGAATAAGCTCTAGCTCCAGCGAAGTTTTCAAAACCTTGCTTGTAAAAGTGTTGGATATCCCATGATAAGCGATAAACTCGATTAATATATTTTGTTTTGAGTAGCCAGTTTTCAAGGGGTTTTTTGTCAGAAAAATGAAGAATGTTGTAAAGTGATCGTTGGTAAGAAACATGAAAAGTATTGTATTCCATTGGATCTCTGAATCCGATATTAATAACACCGTTATATTCTGTAATAGGATCATGGAACAATCCTAGCTCTATACCATTAAAACGAATATGCTTTAGAGATTGATAAGGAGAATAGGAAATATCATGGTGATGAGCTTCTGATTTTCCGGAAATATCCATTGAGTGAGAAGAAGATGGTGTAGGTGAAACAGGTTGACTCAACTCATCTGATTCATCCATTCTCTCTATTTCTTGTAGTTGTTGAATATAGGCTTTATCATCAGCTGTAATAGACTTAATACTTTCCGTTTTAATATCAGATAAAGATGACAGGGTGGATACGGTATTAGACACTTTGTTAAATGGGTAATCATAAAAAGCGGGTTGTTCAGTAATGTGTTTTAATCGGGTGAGTTTATAACTATAAAAATCCGGTTCTATTTCACATATTAGAAATTGATCTTCCGGACCTTTAATAGCTTCAATAATAGTGTCAGAGGCGGATGCTCTATATATACCGGTATCCTGATCCCATGCGAATAAAGAAGAACCAAATAAAGTTGCAGCGATAAAATATACAGTGCCATCTTGATCAATATCAATAGGTTTTCCATAAAACCCTTTAAATTGAAATAAAGGTTTTTTGTTTTTGTGCATTATCCTTTGATTGCCTTGTTGTTTAAAATAGTAAACATCTCCTTCCGGTCCAAAGAGAGCAGGGGAGTTGGTAGTATCGTAAAACTTTCCATCAAGAAGTAGCTTAAATCCATTCATATTATTTGTAGTATCAATAGAAAGAGACTGGTTGTTATACATACTTTGTACATCACGAGATTTATATTTTTCCTTCAGGAGCATACCGTCGGAAAATAGACCATATACTCTTTCTGTGGTGTTTATTTTGCTGGAGGAGGATACATAGTACTTATTTTTTATTTTAAAAACTTTACCTTGGGAAAAAACCTGTTTTCTTTTTGCCCATTTGTTTGTCCTCAGATCAAAAGTTCTTAATAGAGGAGTGCTTTTTAAATCGGAAGTCATAAAAAAGATTTCATTTTTTCTTTTGTTCAAAGGAGGACAAATATGACTATGGAATAAAGCTTTTTCCGGAGATTTACTCTGTTGAACTGCAAACGGAAGATAAGTTTGAATATAATAATTGACTAAACTTTCAAAACTAGTATTAAAAACTTTTTCAAAAGTGGATTTAATAGATATAAAAGAAAGAGGTGTGATAAAATATTCTGCGTGCTGTTTAAAGATTTTATTAATATTTCTTATAGTGTATTTTTGAAGAAGTGAATTAAAAAAATATCCGCCGTGGGCATATTGCTGATCAATAGTGAAAGTGTCCTCTGTAATATTTATAAGATAATTTTTTATAAATTGATCGGTTGTTTTGAACCGGTTTTTCAGTTGAGTAAAAACTAAAGCACGAGTGGAGCCACTATGCAGCCGACCGCCGGAAGCAAAAAGGGATTCACTGAGAACAGCGTGTCCTTCTAATAAAAAGAGTGGCATAACCAAATTAACATTTAAAAAAATAGGGATTGGAATAAAAACAACTTCTGAATTTCTAAATATGATTTTTAGATATTTTAAGCTTTTTGACATCTGTCCTAATTGAAAAATATGAGCCATTTCATGGGCAATTAGAGTATCTTCCCAGGATGGGACAGCCATACGGGTCATTTCTTCCGTTCCAGTTGGAAAAAACAACACTCTTAAAAAAGGTATACTTGAAGTAACGGCATTTGAAATTTGATTTTTTGGAGAGGCGAAAATATATATAGGTTTTTCCTTTAATATTTTTGGAAATACTTCCTTATATATATCATCGTAATAAGAGATTTTCTTATGGAGGTGTATAATATCTTTTTTATTATCTTTTAAAAAGTTTTCACTGAAAATCAGAGAAAAAGAAGGGTTGTCATGGATATAATAGTCAATATCGGAAGCTTGTGTTTTTACTGATGAAGATCCATGTAAACTGGTGAATAGACACAGTAATAGAAAGACGGAGCGACAAATGCAACGGGTAAAACAGTATTGCATAGTTTTATATTTTATACGGAACTGGTGGAATGAGAAGGATTGTCTAAACTAAGCTGGACTTTTTCTGAGCGAGCCAAAAATAAAGCAGCTACAGAGTCCCCTGTTACATTGGTCACAGTGCGACACATATCCAGAAGACGATCCACTCCTATAATGAGAGCTATTCCTTCCGCCGGTATGCCTAGAGACACCATAGCTGCCATAAGAATAGGAATAGAGCCGCCAGGAACTCCGGCCACACCAATGGAAGTTACTAAAACTAGAACTACAAGAGTAAAATGTTGCATTGTGGATAAATCCACTCCAAAAGCCTGTGCGATAAAAAGAGCTGCCATAACTTCAAATAGAGCTGTTCCATCCATATTAACAGTAACACCAATGGGAACACTGAAAGTGGTGATACTGTCCGGTACTCCAAAGGACTTTTCCAAAGTGCGAATAGTTACCGGCATAGTGGCGGCACTGGAACTGGTACTGAAAGCGGTTAGAAAAATAGGAAGAGCTCTTTTGTAAAATTGCAGTAGAGGTATTTTGAGAATAAATTTTAATATGAAACCATAGACAACAAAAAATTGTATGAGAAGCGCTCCCATGACAACCAAA
>JANQSX010000206.1 GCA_028279085.1 Bdellovibrionales bacterium | reverse complement strand
GAGTTAATAAAGTCCGGTGAAGCCTTCAGGGACTATTTGGACATTGTAAAGATAGAGTTGGCTGGGCCAGAAACAGAAACCCAAAGGGAATTTAAAGTTTTTTATAAAAGAAGAAAGGTAAAACACTTAAGCACGAGGGAAAACAACCTTTGTGACAGCACCGATCAGTCTGGCTGTTATGTCAACACATGTAACCTAGAATATGAAACACAAACAGCGGCCGGAGTGACAAGCGTTACTACTTGCACAGTTTTAGATTGCTTTAGTATAGGAACAGGTAACAATCAATCTATAGACTGCTATACAGTGGATAAAGATGAAGAAACATTAAGTATTGATAATGTTAATGCGAAGAAGAAGAGTCGTACTTTAGTGGGTTGTGGTGGTACAAGTGACATAGAAAAAAGTGGAATGGTGGCTTTTGGCTATGGGGCAGGAAAATCTAACACCACGGGATATCGCAACACTTTTTTAGGCTACCGTGCAGGATACGCCAACACCACGGGATATCGCAACACTTTTTTAGGCTACCGTGCAGGATATTCCAACACTACGGGAACCACTAATACTTTTTTAGGTACTAAGGCAGGATATTCCAACACCACGGGAGTTTATAACATTTTTATAGGGGATAATACAGGACGTGACAACACTACAGGGTACAACAATACTTTTTTAGCCGCTTCGGCAGGAGTTAACAACACCGTAGGAAGTAATAATACTTTTATAGGCACTAGTGCAGGACAGAGAAACACCACGGGGGGTCAAAATACTTTTTTAGCCGCTTCGGCAGGAGCTTATAACACCACGGGGAACAGCAACATTTTTTTAGGCAATGAGGCAGGGTACTACAACACCACTGGAAGCAATAACATTTTTATAGGGGATAATACAGGAATGTTCAACACCTTGGGGAACAAAAACACTTTTACAGGGAATAGTGCAGGATACGCCAACACCTTGGGGAACAGCAACACTTTTACAGGCTACCGTGCAGGATACGCCAACACCACCGGAAGTCAAAGCACTTTTTTAGGCTACCGTGCAGGATATTCCAACACTACGGGAACCACTAATACTTTTTTAGGTACTAAGGCAGGATATTCCAACACCACGGGGGGTCAAAATACTTTTTTAGGTTATCAGGCAGGAAATGGCAACACCACAGGTGTTGGTAACACTTTTTTAGGTACTAAGACAGGGCTTTTCAACACCACGGGTAGTAGTAATATTTTTATAGGTGATAGTGCAGGTAGCACCTCTGATTACAAGGATAAACATAATAAACTTGTGGTTGGAGGTAGTTCCTCTAAAACATGGATCGAAGGGGATATTGGTACCGATACTTTTAAGATAAACAACAAGCAAGTGGAGTTTCAACCAACCAGCTCCCGAACACTCAAGAAAAATATAAGAGTTTTTGATGATTACGAGTTGTCTTTAAAACGCATATTGGAAACTCCTCTTTACACTTATGAATATAAAGATGATCTTCCGGAGAAAAAAAGAATGGGGTTTGTCTCCGAGGATTTGCCGGAGTCTTTGCAGATACTTGAAAAGGGCAAAGTCTCCCGTCCGGATATGCCCTCTATATATGGGACACTTTGGGCCTCAATTAAAGCTCTTTATTTAAAGATTAAAGATTTTCAGAAGGGAATTTTAGAGAAGTTTAAAGTGGTTTCACAGTCCCTTAAAGAATTAACCCCTGTGGTTAAAAATAATGAGCAGGCAATAACAAAAATACAAACAGAAATAAAAGCTTTAAAAGAAGAGAATAAAAAAATTAAAGAGGAAAACAAAGTATTAAAACAGAAAATAAATAAGATATTAAATGATTAAAAAAGAGATAAAGAGGTAAGAGATGGAATACAATAAAATAATCGAGGCACAGGTAAAAGAGTGTTGAAGATTATTAGAAACAATTTTCTTAAGTCACTATGAATTTTTGTATTTTATTTGCTGTAGAAACATCTGCACAGCCTTAGCTCGGTGAGAATAATTGTTTTTATATTCTACTCCTAATTGAGCAAAACTTTTTGTTTCCCCTTTAGGAATAAAAATCGGATCATAGCCAAAACCTTCTGATCCTATTGGTTCATAGATGATATGTCCTTCCACTTTACCTTGGATAGAGTGGTTTTTTCCTTCCGGTGATAAAGCGACAATGTGAGAAATAAAAGCGGCTGATCTTCTTTCTCCTGTCAGATGTTTCATATTTTTAAGTAACAAATTCAAGTTGTCTGTGTCCGTGGCTCCTAGTCCGGCGTAACGGGCGGAATAAATGCCAGGAGCATTATTTAAAGCAGGCACTTCCAGTCCACTATCTTCACCTAATACCCATTCCTTTGGTTTTCGTTTTTGTAATGCTTGAGCTTTGATTCGGGCATTTTCTTCAAAAGAAGAACCGGTTTCTTCCGGCCCTTGGTAATCGGGTAGGTCTTTTAAAAAGTAGAGTTGGTGATCCTTCAACAGAAATTTAAACTCTTTTGCTTTTCCTTTATTTCCTGTAGCAATCCATATTGTTTTGCTTAGAGAAAGTTCATCATTCATTTTGGCATCTCAGATAAAGGGAAAAAAGATCCTATGATTTTTTCTTGTTCTTTAAACAAAGTTTGACAAGCGGACCAGGCTATATCCAAAATATGATTAAGTTGTTCCCGACTAAAAGTTTTTCCTTCCGCTGTTCCTTGAATTTCAATAAGTTGTCCATTAGAGGCAAATACCACATTCATATCTGTTTGTGCTTTTTGATCCTCTTCATAACAAAGATCCAGTAAAATTTCCTGATTGAGTATGCCCACACTAATAGCGGCTACATAGTGGGTAAGAGGAAGATGTTCAATCAATACTTCTTTTTTCAAAGATTCAAGGGCTAAAGCTAGAGCTACGAAACCACCATTAATACTGGCTGTGCGGGTGCCTCCATCTGCTTGAATAACATCGCAGTCCATGCAGATTTGTCTTTCTCCAAGTTTTTTTAAATCAGTTACAGCTCTCAAACTGCGTCCAATGAGTCGGGAAATTTCTTGTGAACGTCCTGAGCTTGCCGTTTTGTCTCTTCTCATTCTACTATGAGTGGAACGAGGGAGCATTCCGTACTCTGCTGTTACCCAACCTGTTTCCGGTGTGCGAATCCACTTTGGTACGGATTCCTCCACGGAAGCGGAACAGATTACTTTTGTATCTCCCATCTTGATTTCAGCACTGCCTTCTGCATGTTTTGAAATATGAGGGGTGATGTGAACCGTTCTTAGTTGATCTGATTTTCTATTGTTTCTTTGTATGGACATATAAGTTGTTTAATTTAATTATTCAATTATTTCAAGAAATTTGAGTTTTCTATATTTGTATATTAATGAACTAAAAGCAAAAATGCTTTTATTTTTTGGCTTATGATTGTCTAAACAGTCAATTCGTGTCCGAAGCACTGGAAAATGGGAGTTTAAAACTCCAAAATTTAATGAAAATTGGAGTTTAAGACTCCAATTTTATATTTTTTCTTGAAGTGTCATCCGGAAATAAGGCATTATTAAATCATGTATTCTAGAAAACTAAAACCCTCTTCTGAACAAAGTTATTTTTTATTGGGTCCTCGTGGAGTGGGCAAATCCTCTTTCGTTAAACATACATATAAAAAAGCTCTTTTGTTTGATCTACTGGACTCCGAAATATATACAAAGTTAATAGCTTCTCCCCATTTGCTTTCCCGTTATGTTCCCAGCTCTTTTAAACAATGGGTTATCATTGATGAAATTCAAAAAATTCCTATGCTTTTAAATGAAGTTCATCGATTGATTGAAAAAAGAAAATTAAAATTTATCTTAACAGGTTCCAGTGCCAGAAAACTTAAGTCAAAGAATGTGAATTTACTGGCTGGTCGTGCTATCACGGAGTATATGTACCCTTTAACGGCAGAGGAGTTGGGAAAAGACTTTTCTCTAAAAAAATCTTTAGCCTGTGGACATCTTCCTATGGCTTACAAAACAAAAAATCCGAAAAAGTTTTTAAACAGCTATGTTCACACTTACTTAAAAGAAGAAATTCAGCAGGAAGGTTTAACCAGGAGCTTACCTAATTTTTCGCGATTTCTGGAAGCGGCCAGCTTTTCTCAAGGAAGTGTTTTAAATATTACAAATGTTTCAAGAGAGTGTTCTGTCAATCGGAAAGTGGTGGAATCTTATTTTTCTATCTTAAGAGATACACTTCTTTCTTATGAGTTAAAACCTTTTGTGAAAAAAAGAAAAAGGAAATTAATTCAAAGTCTTAAATTTTATTTTTTTGATGTGGGTGTTTTTCAAACCCTTCGTCCTAAAGGTCCTCTTGAATCTACACGGGAAGGGGAAGGTGCAGCTCTGGAAACACTTGTTCTACAGGAAATCACGGCCCAGAATAGTTATAAAAACTGGGATTATGAAATCTTTTACTGGCGCACGCAAGATCATAAAAATGAAGTGGATTTTGTTCTTTATGGAGAAAGAGGATTAAAAGCGATTGAAGTTAAACTTTCTGATAGAATCAGACCTCAGAATTATAAAGGACTGTTAGAGTTTTCCAAAGATTATCCTAGAGCGGATGCTTTTTTACTGTATATGGGTAAGAAAAGTTATGTTTTAAATGATATTCAAATTATACCTGTAGAAAAATTTTTAAAAAAAATGGCCTTGTTTTTATGAATTAAAAATTCCGAATTGCTTATTTAGGATAATCAAGTTCAATAGGTGGGTTTTGATACTGATATTGACGATTTAAATTAGAGGCATTTATGAAAATAGTTCCGTCCTTTTCAAGAACTCCGGCGGATTCATGGATATGACCAAAAGCGTGTATTTTGGGTTTTACTTCTTTTACTTTTTTCAATAATTCCTCACAACCTACCAGTTTGCCCAAAAGGGTTTTATCCAAAATTCCATAAGGAGGTCCATGTGTCATCAATACATCTGTATTTGCCGGAATTAAATCCCAATGTTGTTTTATTTCTTGCCCTCTTTCGCGATTAAAAGCCCAAGCATAGAACCAAGGTTGAACAGGTGAACCCCAGAAATTTACTCCTTCAATTTGAGTACCTGAGTCATTGAGGTATATTGCTCCAGCGGTCTTGATAAGTTCTTCCGCTTCTTGTTTTCTTTCATCTTCAAAGGAAAAGTCATGATTACCGGCAATAATAATTTTATGTTTATGAGGTAGTTTTTTTATAAATAAGGAGAATTTTTCTATTTCATACAAATCCCCCCTGGAACTCATATCTCCGCAATGTACCAGACAATCTCCCTCAGGGACTGTAACTTGATCATGTTTACTGTGTGTATCAGAAAGAAAAACAAATTTCATAATAGAATTATCTAAAAAATAAACTGAATAGACAAAATAAAAAAGATTTTTTAATCAATTGTTATTTAAAAGCATTTATTTTAAGGTATGATATTTGGATGATATTATTATCACTTGACTTTTTTTTAGTTATTATTTGACTCTACACATAGATATTGTATATGTTATTTTTTTAGGAGTGTATTTATGAAAACTATAATAGTTTTTTTTCTATTTCTTTTGTTTTGTGGATGTCAGTCAAAAAATTCTGACTCTTCAAAGAGCACGGAACAATTAAAACAAGAAGTATTGGGTGCAGCTTGTACCGATGAAATGAGACAGGAGTTTGAAGAAGAAATAGATAGTCAAAGTAAAATTCTTGACGAAAATCAGTTAAAAAACAGCTTGATAAATATGAAAACCAATATAAGGTGCGATGAATAAAAAAACCTGAAGGAGATTCTATGAAGTTTTTATTAATTGTTTTAATCCTTCTTCCTTTTTCCGCTTTTTCTGATGTTGTGGGAACATGGGCCTGGAATGCAGCTGGTTGCAGAGATCAATCACTTAGTGCCGATAGCCATAAAAGTCGGGCGAAATCAGATGGTCAGGCAGGTGTTACAGCCAGCGTACTGAAATTGAACAGTGATGGATCAGCTAGTATGGTAACACAGTTTAGTAAAGAGGTAGAGAATGAAACGGGAACTTATAAAATACAAGATGATAGAGTGATAATATTTGATCCAAAACTGAGTGAGAGTGAACCTGCGTTCGTCCTGCATATAGTAGGGGATGAACTATTGATAAACGAAACAGAAATAGAAGGGCGCAGTAATACAGCATGTGAAAATGGATACTCCTTTGTGTATGTATTCGGGAAGGTTTAAACCGGATTTTCTGATATCCAAAATGTTTCTTAATTTTGAAGTATGACTATGTCAATACATAATGATTCATCTCTTTCTATTAATAAGATAAAAAATATTTATCATCTGCCTATGACAGACTTGTTGCATAGAGCGCATCAAGTGCATAGAGAAAACTTTGATCCTCATAAGATACAAACCAGTATGCTTCTCTCTATCAAGACGGGAGGCTGCCCTGAAAATTGTTCTTATTGTCCTCAGTCCGCTCATTACCAAACCGGAGTGGAAAAAGAAAAGCTTATGGAACTGGATGATGTTGTTTCCGCCGCTAAAGCGGCTAAAGCGAAAGGCGCTACCCGTTTTTGTATGGGAGCGGCCTGGAGAGAAGTAAGAGACGGTCCTCTATTTGATCGGGTTTTGGGTATGGTAAAAGCTGTTCGGAAATTAGACATGGAAGTATGTTGTACTTTGGGAATGCTCACTAAGTCACAGGCACAAAAGCTGAAGGAAGCTGGGCTTTACGCTTACAATCACAATATAGATTGTTCTGAAAACTTTTATCCCAATATTATTACTACTCGTAAGTATGAAGATCGTATTCAAACTATCCATAATGTTCGGGAAGCGGGTATTACTGTTTGTACGGGTGGTATTTTGGGAATGGGGGAAACAGAACAAGATAGAATTGAATTTTTACATCAATTAGCTGTTTTTGATCCTCAGCCGGAAAGTGTTACCATTAATAAACTCATTCCCATTCCTGGTACGCCTTTAGAAAAACAAAAGACTGTACCTACTTTGGAAGTAGTGCGTGTAGTTGCTACAGCTCGTCTTATCATGCCTAAGTCTATGATTCGACTTAGTGCCGGTAGAGAAGGCATGACAGAGTCTGACCAATTTCTTTGTTTTTTTGCTGGTGCTAATTCCATTTTTATTGGAGATAAGCTTTTAACTTCTGCTAACCCTGATTTATCGGAGGATCAACAAATGTTTGAACGACTTAATTTATCTTCTTCCGATAAAGTGGCTCAACAACCTTCTTAATCGGTCATTCCGGATCAAGTCCGGAATGACGGCTTTCGCCGGAATGACAGCTTTCGCCGGTGGGAAATGAATATGAAAAAAAGATCTGCCTGGATTAAAAAATGGGAAAAAGAATTAGTAAGCCTTAACAGTAAAAATTTAAGTCGGCAATTATGTTTACCAACAGGGCTTGATTTTAGCTCTAATGATTATCTTTCTTTAGCTAATCATTCCGGCCTACGAAAATTATTAATTCAAGCTTTAAAGAATAAACTGCCTCTTGGTTCCGGTGCTTCCCGTCTTATTAGAGGGCATACTATTTGGCACAAGGAAACAGAAGACTTATTTAAAAAATGGATAGGCTATCCGGCTCTATTTTTTGGTTCCGGTTACTTAGCGAATCTGGGACTTATCAGTACTCTTTGCAAAGATTCTGTAATCTTTTCCGATCAAATGAATCATGCCAGTTTAATTGATGGATGCCGATTAAGCCGTAGCCCTTGTCATATTTACGCTCACAAGAACCTAAATGAACTGGAAACACTTTTAAAAAAAGAAAAAAGAAAAAATAAAGTAATTATTGCAGAAAGCCTTTTTAGCATGGATGGGGATTTTGCTCCTTTAAAAGAGTTATCTGATCTAGCTTTAAAATATCAAGCTCTGTTGATTGTAGATGAAGCACACGCAACAGGGCTCTACGGTTCAAATGGAAGAGGCTTATGTTCTTTATTAAAAAAAAGAGATCATATTATTAGTGTGCATCCTTGCGGGAAAGCGCTTTCTGCAAGTGGTGCTTTTGTAGTAGGTCCTGAGAGTTTAAAGAAATATTTGGTTAATAAATGTCGTCCTTTTATTTATACTACTGCTCCTTCTCCTGTGTTGTTGTTTTATATAAAATGTGTGTTAAATATTTTAATAAATAACCCTCAAATGAGGGAATCTTTAAAGAAAAAATCTCAATTTTTTAGAGAACAAGTGAAAAAATTTGCTAATATTGGAGATTCGGAAAGTGTAATTGTACCTATTATAACCGGCAGTACCTCATCTGCTCTGTTGTTGGAAAAAAAATTACAAAAAAAAGGATATGATATAAGAGCTATTCGTTATCCTACAGTGCCAAAAGGAAAAGAAAGATTGAGAATTTGCATTCACTATAATCATACTTATAAGCAGTTGAAACAATTAGTTTTTGATTTAAAACAAGGATTGAAAGTGAAATGAGATATTAATATGAATAATGAGTCATTCCTAAATAAAAATATTCTTAATAAGAATAAAAGAGTTTTTATAACAGGTACAGATACAGATGTGGGAAAAACAATTGTGTCAGTCGGGCTTTGTCTGGCTTGGTCGGCTCACTATTGGAAACCTATTCAAGCCGGTTATTTTGATAATATTTCTACAGCAGATAAAAATATTCTTCCCGGGACAGATAATGAAATTATGAGTCGTTTTATTCCCAAAGAACATATTTACCCTTCTACTTATACTTTAAAAAATCCCCTTTCTCCTAATCAAGCGGCTTATAAAGAGGGAATAAAAATAGAAATAGAAAAAATAAACTGCCCTGACTGTTCTTTCCCTATAGTAATAGAGGGAGCGGGAGGTTCTTTGGTACCT
>JANQSX010000194.1 GCA_028279085.1 Bdellovibrionales bacterium | reverse complement strand
TAATCAATGTCATTTGAGGAGGTTTGTGCCCAATATCAGCATCGTAAATGACTGGAAATTTAAATTGAGAAAAAAACTCATTAAGACTATCTATATATGAAAAATTTTGATCCTCCGGACCAGAAGATCTTCCCAGTATGACTCCATTTATATTTTTAAACCAACCAGCATATTTCATGTTCCATAATGTCCTGTAGAAATCTGTAGGTTTTAATTCACAATTTTCCAAGTATATAATCATTCCTTCTTTCAAACAGTAATCTTTGGAAAACCTTTCCAAGTCTCCATAAGGCGTTCCAATAAGGTTCTTTAAAGTGTCAATACAACCTCCGATAATTCGACCATTACATTTAACATGATCACCATTTAATATTTTCCAATTTGTTTTTTCTGTTAAGTCAAATTTTGTATCTAACTTATCTTTGAAATTAATAAATTGAAGTTGCCATTTTTCACTACTTTTTTGAATAAAACTTTCACCGCTTTTAATTATTAGATATTTTCGAGACTCTCTTGTAAGCTGATCTTGTCCTTCAATTGAATCCAACAAGTTAGTTCCATGTGCAGTAGCAATACCTGACACAGTTGTAATAGCAAATAAGAGTGTTGATATATCCGAATAACCTTGCATCCAAGTTGGACTAGCTTTGAGGCTTTTAAAATCAATTAACTCAAGACAATCAATAAGATTTTCACCTCCCCAAGGAGGAAAAATGAGATCAATGTTCGGGTCATTCCATAGTTTCATAAAATCTTTTACTCTGTTTTCCTTTATGTCACTAACATATTGATTATTTTTCCTAAGACATTTTCCTTCAATAACTTCAATACCGGAGTGTTTAAATTGTTTTTTTATGAGTTCAAATCGTCGAATAAAAGCCTCATTACCCAATCCACTGGATGGTGCCGTTACTCCTATTGTTAATTTGGAAGATTCCTTTATAGTAGGATAAATAATATTAGACATATTATAGTACTTATAGACTCTATTTCTTAGAATAACAAATCTTTTAAAAACATTTATATTTTTAGAGGTGGTTTCGGGATATTCAATCTCACCAACTGAAGTTGACTATCAATCAAGAGGTGCTTTACTTTTTTTGTTTTTAAGTTTCACATCAGCTCCATGTTCAATTAAAAGCTTTTTAATTTTCTTAATCTTCTTTTTATCTCTCCTAGAGAAAGCAGCATAGTGTAGAGGGGTATTACCATCATTATCTTGAATATTTATATTGATATTTTTCTGTTTGAGTAAAAGAATGACAATTTCATATTCTGCTCTCCATGAAGCATTATGCAGAGGACTGACCCCTTTATTGTCTTGTGTGTTTACATTAGCCCCATGTTTAATCAGAAAAGCCGTGATATGTACTTCTCCCATTTCCACAGCAAACCACAAAGGAGTTCTGCGTTCGCTGTCTCTAGCACTTACCTTCGCTTTATGTTTAATTAGAAGCTTAACCATTTCCAAGCTTGAAGAAGTAGAAGCAGCGTGCAAGGGAGTCCAGACACCAATATTCACATTAGCTTTATATTTTTCAACCAGAAGAGTGACAGTGGCGATTCCCGTTCCCGCTCTTGCATTTATAGCATGATGCAAAGGGGTTCTTCCATTATTATCCAGGAAGTTCACTTCAGCCCCATGTTTAACAAGAATAGAGATAGCCTTATTATTCAGCCAACCGGCTGCGGCGTGCAGAGGAGCTTCACCACCCCTGTCTTTTAAATTAATATTTCTCCCCTTATGAGCAACATATTTATTAATAAACTTAACAGCTTCAACTGGATCGCTTGTTATATAATCAGACCATACACTGTGCCCTTTTTTAATAAACTCTATAACTTCGTTTATATCTCCGCTTTTGGAAACTTTAAACCATTTACCTTCTGCATACCCTTCCCATAGAAGCGCGAAAAAAACAGAAACAGAAATTAAAACAAACAGTCTCATAATTTAGAAGATCCAAGCAGACACAACTTCATGAAGTAAGCAGATTGAGAGAAGAGGAACAAAATAACCAGCAATAATTTTAATTTTTTTATTTATCGGATTTTTAGCAAAAAAACCTTATAATATTATAAAAGTAGCAATCAGAACCACTATTTATCCCGACAAACCTTCTTCCCTAAAAGTTTTTCCAAGTAATCCCGATACTACTCCAAACATTCTCTTCATAACTTTTTCATCAGAGTTCTTTAAGACAAGTTTAATAACCAAACAATCTTTATTGGAGAAACTTTTAATATCTGAGCATTTGATAAGTCTTTAGATTATTATTTATTTCAAAATCAAGAATCGTTGAATTCAACAGAAAAAGAAAATACTTGTTATCAACACAGGTATAGGCTAAAGTTATAATGTAAAAGAGCAAACTATAGTTTTTGAATATCTCTAATATAAAATAGAGCCTTCCATGCCTACATTAACTCAACTTGAATACCTGATTGCTGTGGACGAAACCAAAAATTTTAGTCGGGCGGCAAAAAAATGTAATGTGAGTCAGCCCTCCCTATCCTCTCAAATTCAAAAAGCGGAAGAGGAACTTGATATTATTGTTTTTGACAGATCTAAAAAGCCAATTATTACGACACAAAAAGGTAAAAAGTTAATTGAACAAAGTAGGAAAACCCTTAGAGAATACAAAAGAATATTTGATATAAAAAATGACTCAGGTCGCTTGTCAGGTGAATTTCACTTGGCTGTTATACCTTCCCTGGCCTCTTATGTCATTCCTCTTTTTGTCACATCATTTTCTAAAAAATACCCTGATGTTAAACTTTCCATCAGTGAATATAAAACGGAAACCATTTTAGAGTGCTTATATAGTGACTCTATAGATGCAGGCTTAATGGTCACACCTCTTTATGATGATACAATTATTGAAAGGACTCTGTTTTATGAGAGCTTTATGGTGTTTGCTTCAAGAGGGCATGAACTTTTAAAAAAAGAGAGCATTGCTGATACTGATCTTGATGCCTATTCTGTATGGCTTTTAGAGGAGGGTCATTGTTTTCGTGACCAAGTTATAAAAGTTTGTTCTGTGAGACGAAGAAAAAGTGTTCTTGAAAATATAAAGTTTGCAAGTGGAAGTCTTGAAACCTTAATCAGCTTAGTTCGCAAAGGGAAAGGCTATACATTGCTTCCAGAGCTTGCCACTATCCATTTGAGTGAAATTGAAAAGCAAAAAAACCTTAGAAAATTCAAAAAGCCCATACCAACCAGAGAGGTCAGTTTGGTGTACAGTCGCAGTTTTTTAAAACAGGATATAGTGGATGCGATTGAAAAAGAAATCATTAATAAACTTCCTAAAAACATCCGATCACTCAAAAGGGACAAAATTTCTGTAATAGATATATAACAAATGAGTTGGTTTACAATTTAAATGACACCTTTGAAAGGAAGCTGAACAGCCATTAAAACCCAAAAACCATGCATTAGTACATTCCAACAAAGCCCGAAAATAAAAAACAGAAGCCATTTTTTTTCTCCGGTGACTTTAAAATTCAAAGCCTTTGAATGAATGAGAAGCCATAAACCTACAATAAAAAATGGAACGCCGGAACCATAAATATATAAATAACTTGAAATAAAATGAGCCTCTCCAAAATTGGAAAAAAGCCATCTTGGAAAAAAGAACGCAGAAGAGATAAAGAAACATAAAACACCTGTAATCACAAAAATATTTTTCATTCGTTCCATTTACACTTTTTTCCATTTATAAAAAACTATCTTTTAATTATAATATTTCTATTGAGAAAACAAGGGAAATAAAACATTTAGTGATTTTATTTACAAGATATTTTAGGATTATTTTTTCTAAACTGAATCCATTGACACATAGAAGAATTAATTAAACCACCTCTTGTCTCTCTCCCTGTGATTCTTTCTACATAGGCCAGATTATGGATTATATTTTGCGGATTATAATTAGCTCTACAACGCTTATCTGTTTTACTATTACTTTTTCCGCATTGCTCATGCTTGGATTTATTATACAAATAACTTTTGACAAAAAACATTCGCTTCACTTCCCAATTATTCAAATGAGAATACAAACCTCTATTTTTCATTCTTTCTTCAGCAGATTTTAAGTATCCGGCTCCATTGTAAGCAATAATTGCATCCCGCCATAAATTTCTTTCCGTATCTTTCATTTCCACCCAATCTGTTTCCGTCGGCTTAGTTTCATTACCATTTACTATGTTCCATTTTTCATCTTTTAAAAGGTTAAAAGCCTCCTCAAAATTACAATAAGGATTATTCAAACATCTTCCTTTGGCTTTAGTATATCCTTCTGTGCGATACTGCCCTTCCACACAAACATTCTTCATTTGCTGAGGACTCAAGTCCAATAGTTCATTGCTTTCACATTGTTTTAACTTCGTACTGTTTTTGGTATTGAGTTGAAATAAACCAAAACTTCTACGCCTGTCCCCACTAGCATCGCAATCTCCATTAGATTCACGAAGCATAAAAGCAAACATAATTGCCGGTGGTACTTTTTCACTCTCAGCTCTTTGTTCTATATATTGAAAAAAATCATTCACATCCACTCCATAACAACTCCTACAAAACACTCTTACTATAGCTGGAAAATTCTTGTTTCGGTCAGCATTCTGAACATTTGTGCTCACTTTATCTAAAAAAGTACCGGTTTTATCTTTATCCAAACCCATACAACTAGAATCAGTACAGATAGCTGAAGCCTCTGTTTTTTCTTCCTCCGCTTTATCACAAGTAGCTGGATATGTTTTAGATAAATCCGGCTCTGCTACAGGATCAGAAACAGGAGGAGTATTATGAATGTTAGTTGGTTTTGTAGTTACTAAAACAGTATCCGGTCTTGGCTTCGGCTTTGTGATAGCAGGTTCAGCAAGCTCTGCAGAGGGTTGTTCAGGTTGTTGCACAGGAGGCTCTACAGGTTGCTGCACAGGTTGTTGAACAGGAGGCTCTACAGGGGGTTGTGCAGGTTGTTGCACAGGTTGTTGAACAGGAGGCTCTACAGGCTGCTGTACATCTTGCTGAACTGCAGGGGGCTGTGCAGGTTGCTGCACAGGTTGTTGAACAGAAGGCTCTACAGGCTGCTGCATAGGAGTATCATCTACAGTTAGATGAGTAACATCCATCATTATTGTCTTTCCATAATATTCACTGTCAGTATAGTCATCATCATCTACACTGCTATAAATGTTAAGAGGAACATAATATGTATCTTGTCCTTCATCAGAAGCAGAAGGAGCTGCAACACCATAATTATAAATCAAAAAGTTTAAAGCATTTTCATAAATGGCTTGTTGTTCACTTAGTTGATACTGTTGCATAACCCAAGGAGGAATCACCATTTGAGTTCCTACCGGAATGATATAAGGAGTAACAGGGATCTGATTCGGCATTCTGGCTACGATAGAGTTTTCCTGTTGATTTTCAGAAGAATTCTGATTCAAAGAACTATTAGGCCATAATTTTGTAAAAAATTTTATA
>JANQSX010000155.1 GCA_028279085.1 Bdellovibrionales bacterium | reverse complement strand
TTTTAATTTCCAATAATTCTTCCAAACCATGAACAGGGCAAGGAGTAATAGCCGATATTTTTGTATAACCTTTTTTCTTTAACCCTTTTATGGCCGATAAAAAAGACTCTTCGTCAGACCATATACCGGCTAACACCGGTTCCGTTTCAGGACCTAATATGTCTTTAACTTTTAGTAATAAATTTGTAACTTTATTTAACATTCACTTTCTTTCTTTCAATAAGTCTGGATTCCGGCCTCCGCCGGAATGACGATTCCTTCTCCTCAATTAATGCCCATCATGCGCTACTGTTTTTACTTCCGCTACGGAAATGGCCGGCAAAGTACGTATGTAAAGCAAAAACAAAGTTAAAAACATTCCGAAGCTACCTATCAAAGCTCCAAAATCAAAAAAGGTCAGATCAAACATTCCCCAGTTAGCCGGTAGAAAATCCCGATGCAAAGAAGTCACAACAATGACATACCTTTCAAACCACATACCAATATTGACAAAAATAGAAACAATAAACATGACAATAATATTACGCCGAACTTTTTTAAACCAAAACACTTGAGGAATAAACACATTACAACTCACCATAATCCAATAAGCCCACCAATAAGGTCCGGCAGCTCTATTTAAAAAAACATATTGTTCAAAATCCGAACCGGAATACCAGGCAATAAAAAACTCGGAAGCATAAGCATAGCCCACCATCATTCCCGTCAGCATAATAATTTTGTTCATAGCCTCCATGTGATTAATAGTTACATAATCTTTAAAACGAGGAACAAACAAACGCACTAAACACATCAGTGTTACCACCATACCAAAGCCGGAAAAGATAGCCCCTGCCACAAAATAAGGAGGGAAAATAGTGGTGTGCCAACCTGGCAGGCTGGCCGTAGCAAAGTCAAAAGACACGATACTGTGAACAGATAAAACAAGAGGAGTGGATAAAGCCGCTAAAAGCATATAAGTCATTTCATAATGACTCCAGTTGCGAGCTGTCCCCCGCCACCCTAGAGACAATATACCGTAAATATGACGACGAATACCTTTAGCTCTATCTCTTAAAGTAGCCATGTCAGGAACCATTCCGATATACCAAAACACAATGGAAACGGTGGCATAAGTGGATACAGCAAACACATCCCAAACAAGAGGAGAGCGAAAGTTCACCCATAACGGACCTCTTTGATTAGGATAAGGCAACAACCAATAAGCCAACCAAGGACGGCCTGTGTGAAGCAAAGGAAAAATTCCGGCTGTCATAACAGCAAAAACCGTCATAGCTTCAGCCGTTCGGGCAATAGAAGTTCTCCACTTCTGACGAAATAAAAATAAAATAGCGGATATAAGGGTACCAGCATGACCAATACCAATCCAGAATACAAAAGTAATAATATCTGTCCCCCAACCTACCGGATGATTCACCCCCATAAGGCCCATACCCATAGCCACAATACAGCCCATTATAACAATGTAAAAAAGAAACAAAGATTTTACGCTTAATAAAGCCGTAAAATAACCTTTTCCTGGCAGTTTTTCTGTCAAAGAACAAATATCATCTGTAATATTTTTAAAAGTTTTTTTACCTGTCACAAGAGCCGGTCGTTTTAAGCCCCCGGAAACATTTTCTTTATTCGTTGTTTTACTCATCAGTTACTACTTCCTCCCAATCTATCTGCATAAAAATATCAGCCATGATGGTCTTCTTCATGAGAAGAGCTTGATTCTTCTTCTTTGTTTCGCACTTTCACTTGATAGCGAACAGCCGGTTGAGTGTTTAACTCTTCCAATAAAGCATAACTGTCTTCTCTATGAAATAAACGATACACTTCAGAAGTTTTATCTTTTAAATCACCAAAAACAATAGCTCCCGTTGGACAAGATTGCTGACAAGCTGTCTGCACATCTCCATCTTTCAGTGAACGATTTTCTAATTTAGCTTTAGCCTGCGCCGAGCGAACACGATGAATACAAAATGTGCACTTTTCCATTACACCACGGGAACGAATGGTCACATCCGGATTCATAGCCATCTCCAGAGGCTTTTCTATCTTTTTAACATAGTTAAACCAGTTAAACCGCCGCACTTTATAAGGACAATTGTTGGCACAATAACGGGTACCCACACAACGATTATAAATCATATCGTTAGTTCCCTCATCACTGTGGACAGTAGCCACCACCGGACAAACTGTTTCACAAGGAGCATTATCACAATGCATACACACAATAGGTTGATGTACTGTCTCCGGCTCCTCCGGTTGACCTTTGTAATAACGATCCACTCTTATCCAGTGCATTTCCCTTCCTTGCAAAACCAAGTCTTTACCAACTGTCGGAACATTGTTTTCCGACTGGCAAGCACTCACACAAGCGGAACAACCGGTGCAAGAATTCAGATCGATCACCATTCCCCATTTATGTTTTGGATACTGATGATCAGACCATAAACTAAATACTTTATGACGATGAATAGCTCCGCCAGGATTTTTTAAATATTTTTTTAAAGTTGTTTCCACTACAATCTGACGCCCCTCCATAGAGTGATGTCCTTGCACATTAGCTAGAGGAATCTTTTTTGACGTCGGTTCCACTTGTACTGGCAAAGAAGAAAAGTCAACTTGCTGATTTTTATCAACATCATATACTTTTGCCATACGATAAGCATTAACACCCACCTTGTTAGCTACTTTTCCAGCTCGCTCCCTTCCATAACCTACAGCTAAAGCCAATACCCCATCAGCTTGCCCGGGTTGAATATGAACAGGCACTTGTAACTGATGTCCATTTTGACCTTTTAATTGAACAATCTGCCCCTCTTTTAAATGTTTTTTTCGCGCATCCGATGGAGATACACATAAGTAATTATCCCAGCAAATTTTAGTTACCGGATCAGGAAACTCCTGAAGCCAGGACACATTAGCTAAAGTCCCGTCCTTTAAACCACTAGTGGAATAAAGCACTAATTCATAAGATTCTTTTTGATAAGCTTCTTTATCAATAGCTTCAATAGAATTTAAGGCGGAAGTCTGAAAATCTCTGGCAGGAAAACGACTATTCCTTTGCGCCGGATTTTTAATACTCACACCTGTTTTCAAAAATTCATTCCAGGAAAAACCTGTTTTGGCTTCAGAAACAATATTCTTTTGTAAATAACCATACCATAAGTCCGCTCCTTTTAAGAAGGCACTCCTCTCCATATCCTTAGCCCATTTTATTAAAGTGTCTTCAAACGCTCTAGTGCGATACAAAGGACGAATAGTAGGCTGCTGAACACTTAATGTCCCTTTTTGAAATTCCCAATCGGACCATTTTTCTAAATCATGATGATCCGGTAAAATATAATGAGCCAGGCGTCCTGTTTCATCTTCCCGATCCCCTGTGTAAACCACCAACTTAGCTTTTTTAATAGCTGACTCCAAACGCTCTCTATCCGGATAAGTATAAAGCGGGTTGCTCTTATGAATAATTAAAGTGTCTATTTGTTTCTTCTCTAGCTTTTTAATAAGATCTTTTATGTTTCTATTTGCCCAAGTCCATGTACGGTAGGGATGACGATAATCCACTGTCTGACCATCATTGCCTAATAAATGATTTAACCATGCAACAGCCACTTGCAGACTTTTTGATTTTTTTGTCTGCAAACCTCCGGCCAATACAAGACTTTGCCCGCGATTTTCCCAAAGCTCATTTATCATCTGATCCCAACTGTCTTTATCAATATGAAACTTTTTCCAAGGAGAGGAAGGTTCTTCTAAATGAGAAGGCCATGCTTCTTTTTTTACAAAACCTTTCCGCATCAAAGAATAAATAATAGACAACACAAGATTTAATTGTTCTGAAGGTTTAATTCTAACTCGCCAATCAGCATTGGTTCCTGTTAAAGAAAGCAAGGATTCAAAAACAATAAGTCGATTCATATCCCTGTTGGCCTTGCGTCCTTTACTATACAAGCGACTAAACTCCGTAGGGTAAAGCCAGGTACCTAGAAAATCACAATCAATACTTAGAATGAGTCGAGCACGATCTAAAGCAAATCGTGGAACTAGAGCTTCTCCATAACACAATCTTTGTGCATCGGCTAAATGAGCATGATTTAATGGATTCCACACAAAATGAGAACAAGAAATATTTTTACAAAAATCCCTAAGCAATTTTTCCGAAGAAGGAGAAGGCCACTCCCCTGTTAAAAAAGCTGCCTTGCCTTCTTTCAAATGACTGACAATTTCAGAATCCGCTTTAGAATATTGAGCTTGAATAAATTCTCTGTTACTTTTTTCCTTATTAAATAAATTTTGCTGAGGATCTTTTAATCTTTCTGGATCGTATAAACTGAGTATGTGAGAGTGTGCTCTCGCAGAGAGCTTTCCCTCATTAAGCGGATGATTTTTATTTCCTTCAATTTTAACAGGCCGGCCTTCACGGGTTCTCACCAAAAGGCCAAACCCTTCCTCTCCATCGTAGTAAGAAGAAGAATAAAAGTTGTCATCCCCCAAAGAAATATCATCCGGTCTTTTTACATAAGGAACGATCTTTTCCGTTGGTCGGCGTACACAACCAAAGCCGGCCAAAGCCATAGAGGCTGCCATAAGTTGTAAAAACTCTCTCCTTTCCCAAAGACCGGTTACCTCTTCTTGTGAAGGAAGAGGATGAATAAACTCTCTATCTTTACCCTTATCAGCTTCCTGTTCTGATAGTTTATCTTTACCACCAGCCAGCTTCTGAAAATCCCGGTCCGCACTCCATTGCTCCAGACTCAACCAGTATTTCATTTTTTTATTTAAAGCGGATTCTTTTTTCACATCAATATCTCCTAATAATGGCAGGTCGTACAATTTGTCGGCGCCTGATGTTCCTCTTTTCTATGGCACTGCACACACCATCCCATAGATAAAGATTCATGTTGATACATAATTTCCATATTTTCCACTTTTCCATGACAAGTTGTACATGTTTTCCGCACTTGATCACCGGAAGCCGGTATAGAAGAACCTTTTACAAAACGACTGGATAAGGCCTTAATATGCAGAGAGTGATTAAATTTCACAAAGTCCGGAAGCAAATGCACTTTTTCCCAGATAACCGGCTTATTATTCACATAAGCTTCTTGTAGCTTCTGAATCCATGGACTGTCCGGCTTCACTGTTAAATGGCAGTTCATGCAAATATCTAAACTAGGCACTCCTGCATGCCGCCCTTCTTCTACAGCTGTATGACAGTATCGGCAATCCATTTGATATTCACCAACATGAATACTGTGAGAAAAGGGAATAGGTTGATCCGGCTTATAATTATTATTATAAGCCAATCGAATTTTATTAGTTGAAATCAAGAAAATAAATACGGCAAGGCTCAAAAAAATAAAAAAGAAAACCGAAGCCGCTATCATTTTTTTGCCTTGTCTGCTCAATCTACGATTCATCGTTGTCCTTAATTACAAGGTATTATAATGTCTTTTACCAATTCACGATTAATTTCTGTTCCTACTATAGATGTCTATTATCCAAGCAGATTTAACACATTTATTCAAACATTTTTAACAAGAAGTGCAAGCTTTTATAACTCAATTTCCGTGTATTTATTTAACCTGTAGAATTTCCTAAACATCCATTTTCATAAATGTGTTAAACCTAAACTGTATTAAAAATAAAGACTTTTCTCAATCTTTTTTTTTACCGATTTAGGCCGGCCTATTTTATTAAAAGTAACCGGTGAACCACCCGTTCCTGTAAATGACAAATCCCCATAACCTAATATCCGTCCAAGTATGGAGTAATTAACTATAATATTTTCAATTTTCTCTTTCCTCAGTTCATTAGTCTTTATACTGACAAAGCCTGTTTTACATACTACTCTTTTATTTGTTACAGCGTACTCTGTACAAACCTGTTTTATATACGCATATATTAAAGGTATCATTGAAATAAAAATAACAATTAAAATAAAGAGTTCATAATCTCCCGCAAAAAACAAAAAAGTAGAAACAATAAAAACAGCAAAACTAATAACATTAATAGGATGAATAAACTGCACCCAATGTGGATGTTTAAAAACAATGACTTGCTCTCCAATAGACATAGTTCTTTTCAAATATTTCATTTTCCACCCTGGCTTTATAGTCTATATAAACTACTTAAACACTGAAATATTTAAGCTAAAAGCAGTTTAAGGTTTTAGACGGTACAAAGTCCATACAAAAAGAACATATACTAGATGCAACAGAGCAAAACCAGCCACATATTCCACCCCTCCTGAACCAAAACCATAAGAGTGAAGTCCCTGACCTAGAACGTAATTGACTCCATACCAGGCCATTACAATTAAGAAAAAAATGAGTACCGAGCCGACAGCTAGACCAAATTCCCTGATCCAACCTACTAACCGGCCATGCAAAAGAGCCAGATAAGCTAACAGACTGATTAAAGCCCATGTTTCCTTGGGATCCCAACCCCAGAAACGACCCCAGGAATAGTCTGCCCAAATACCTCCCAATATAGTTCCTCCGGCAAGAAGAACCACTCCTATCTGAATACAACGATCAATACATCTAGTATAAATCAGCATCTTATTTCGATCTAAACCTGTTTTTCTACTCCTAAGAAAGAAGAACAGTAATACATCACCAATAGCAAAAGCCAGAAAAAAAGCCGCATAGCTCATGGTAATTACCAACACATGAGTAACTAACCAAAAGTTAGAACGCAAAACAGCTTCCAGAGGTTCCAATCGCCCATCTAATAATGTAGGGGCTGAGTCGGCCAACAAAAGGCAAAATAAAGCCACTACACAGGAACACACAAATACAAAAAAAGCTTTGTGTCTTAACCATAAAAAAGTACCAAAAACAACTGATACCCAAGGAACCCAAATTACTGTTTCATACATATTGGTTACAGGAGGACGCCCCATAATAAGAGAACGCAAAATCATTCCATACCCCTGCATACAAAAGGCGGAAGCTAGAACAGTCAGACTTCCATACAGTAAAAATTTTTTCCGAAAAAGAACCTGCAAAAACAAAAGTGACAGACCTAATAAATAAAGTATCCATGCCAAACGAAATGGATTAATACAGTTATAATGTAATTCAATGGATACCTTGGATAAATGTTTTTCATACGCCGGGTGCTGTTGTGCCACCTTTTGTTGAAAAACCTCTATAGATTTTTCTAGTTTCTGTTTTTTCTCATTTTTATCCGGCAGGGATTTTTCCCGGGAGGAAACAGCCGAAACATAAGCTTGCACTACTGTTTGAAACAGTTGTTGCTCTTCTTTTTTTAATCGGGAAAGCGGGAGCCAGGAGGATTCATTGGAAACAGGAATCCAAGCCGGCACCTCCCCTCTTTGAAAAGCCTGATAGAGAATGATACGGTTTTCCAGCTTTTGAACCGATTTAAAATAATCATCTAAAGGTTCTTTGTTTTGCTGACGAACTCTAAGTTCTGTCACCTCCTGAACAAAATTTTTATTTTGTAACAAAGAGCCTGGACTAAACAAAATTTTATTCTGATCCAGGTTAAGAGCTTTTTTCAACACAGCATCTCTGATCAGAATAAACTCTGTTTTGTTCCAATGATCCGGCAATAAAACCCAGGACATTAGAACATCCACAGCCGGTCTTTTATTATACTTAGTTTTACCGTAAATAAAGCGCAAGCTATCACGAGCAAAAGTATCAAAGGGTTTTACTCTTCCACCACTTTGCACCGGTAAAGTTTTCAAACTTTCTCCTAAAGATGAACCGGCTACAGCTCCATTAGAAAAAAACAAAAATAAACAAATAAAACGAAACATAAAAAATTAAGTAACACAGTTTAAGGAGATTTGTCTATTTTTGAAACAGACCTTAAGTAACATACTAATATCTCTCACACATAAAAAATCAGAACAGATATTAGAAGCCTATTGTCTTATACAATAACTTAAAAACTCAGATGTGAACACTTATTGAAAGATGTTAGAAACCTCGCCGGTGTCTCAACACAATACTTCCCCACTGGACCATTTGACGAACATTCTTGAATGATGGCTTATATATTAGTTCACTTTCAACAATCAATAATTTTTTTTTAAACCAGACCATCTATACATAGATCAAACAGTTAACTGACTGAAGTTTAGACAGTCGTGGTATTCAGTCCAGATTTTAAGTTCAGCAATTGGGAAAGTAACAAAACTCCTTTAATCTTAATCTTATAACACAAAAATTACTCACATAATTATAAAACATATAAAGTAAATTATGAAAAAGATCTTAATTATTGATGATGAAAATACTCTTAGCCGTTCTCTATCCCGAGTCCTGGAACATCATGGCTATTCAACAGTAGGGGTTTATTCAAAAAAAGAATTTCATCAGCTACCAACTCCGGCTGGTTTTGATATAGCTCTTTTAGACTTAAAATTACCGGATGGAGATGGTCTGGACTTAATGAAAAGTATAAAAGAGCAAAACCCCAAAACACAGATTATTGTTATGACCGGCTATGGAACCATTGATCTAGCTGTGAAAGCGACAAAGAAGGGAGCTTTCCACTTTATAACAAAACCTTTTAATATGGGAGAGATTATAAACCTATGTGCAAAAGCTCTCTCTCAATCCAGATTAGAAACAGAAAACGCCCAACTACGATCAGTGGTAAAAAAACAATATCGATTTGATAAAATTATAGGCCGGAGCCAACCGGTTTTAAAATTACTTGAAATAATAAAAAAAATATCCGGCACTTCTTCCACCGTGTTGATCACAGGAGAAAGCGGCACCGGAAAAGAGTTAGTGGCAAAATCCATTCATTTTAACTCGGAACAAAACCAAGGGCCTTTTATTCCTGTACACTGTGGAGCGATTCCAAAAGACCTTTTAGAAAGCGAACTCTTCGGTCATATAAAAGGTTCTTTCACAGGTGCTATTAAAGATCGCATAGGACGATTCCAAATGGCAAAAGGAGGAACTCTTTTTTTAGATGAAATAAGCACTATGGATTTATCCACACAAGTAAAACTGCTTCGAGTACTTCAAGAAAAAGAATTTCAACCGGTCGGTGGAGAGCAAATTATTCAATCTCAAGCCCGTGTGATTGCCGCTAGTAATGACAATTTAGAATTAGCTGTAAAAAAAGGTACATTCAGAAAAGACCTTTATTACCGTCTTAATGTCATTCCTCTTTCTATATCCCCTCTTAGAGACAGAACAGAGGATATTCCCATGCTTATTAAGCACTTTATAAAAAACTTTAACAAGGGCAAAACACGTAAACTAAAAGGCTTATCCGAGTCTGCCATGAATCATTTATGCCAATATGATTGGCCGGGAAACATCAGAGAACTGGAAAACATGATTGAACGACTTTGTATTTTAACAGAAACTGATGTAGTACAGGATACGGACCTGCCTATGAAATATCGAACTCAAAATGATCAACAAATTCAAAACAGGGTGGACCTTCCGGAGGGAGGCCTGGACTTTAATACCACCGTTAACTGTTTTGAAAATGAACTGATTCTAAAAGCCTTAAAAAGAACAAAATGGAACCGCAACCAAGCAGCCAAGTTACTGAAATTAAATCGCACCACTCTTTTGGAAAAGATCAAAAAAAAGGGGCTGAAGGAAAACATGCCTCACATTTTAGACAATAATAATGATTTTATG